>CAYVGP010000036.1:0-9206 GCA_964451135.1 uncultured Methanosarcinales archaeon | reverse complement strand
CTTTTAGTCAATTTTTTCGTAAAAAATTGCGGGGGACGCGATTTGAACGCGCGCAGGCACTAAGCCAACAGGTCCTAAGCCTGTCCCGTTTGGCCGCTCCGGCACCCCCGCACATAATCAGAGCGCCCGCGCAGGGGGAACTTAACATGGCAAACGCCTTGAATTTATAAGAGTAACCCTGGAAGCAGGGAACCAGCAAAAAAAGAAGCAATGCGGCGGCAAATCATTCAGTCACTGGAATAAGAAAAGGAAATGGCTTCACCTGCCTACTTTTTCTGCCAGGAATAAGACCTTATTCGCTCGCTTTTGCCGAAGCCGCACGAGCTGCACTTTTCCTTTCTCACGTGGTAGGTCTTGTTGCCGCAGCGCCTGCAGTAAATGTGAGTCTTCTTCCCTGACTTCTTTCCCATAGAAGGCGTTCCCTTAGTCATAACACACCACTCCTACTCCCTGAAATCTAAAAGAGACCCCTCACTTTTCTGTCGGAGATATCAGGATTATTGTGTCTCCTCTCACAAACACAGAGCCCAGCTTTCTCTTTATGTCCCCGTCTGCCATCTCCTCAGCGTCCTCAAGCACTACGTTGATGTGTATGTCAAACGCAATGAGCTTTCCGACGAGCTGGGTCTGGTTCTTGAGTTCAAGTATTACTCTCTTGTTCCTTGCCTTGTTCAGCATATCAAGCGGTCTTGGAGCATCCATTCTTCTTGCACCTCGGTTGGTTTTATTTCAGCAGATATCAAGCTACTATCTTCTGTGCAGAAAATCCACTCAATTTATAAATCTTTTGAAACTATGAATCACGGGGGGAAGTCATTTCCATAACAGGAGGCATAACGCCCTTCTATCGCAAGGGAACATTGCCAGGCGAGCACAGCATGACTCAATGCAGGATGCCGAATCGCTCCTGGTTCTTTTCCAGTGCCACCAGGGCAGGCAGGGGCTGGCCTTCGAGCAAGGCAAGAGACGCCCCGCCGCCTGTGGACACCAGGGTAAAGCGGTCTTCAAGCGAAAAGCTCTCTATCAGCGCTGCTGTGTCCCCTCCCCCTATGACCGTTGTTATGCCCATTTCAGCAAGAGCCTCGGCAACTTTCCTTGAGCCCTCGTCAAAGGGCTTGGTTTCAAAGGCGCCGAGGGGGCCGTTCCACACCACTGATTTGGCTTGCCTGAGTTCGTTTATGAAGTGCTCAACTGTTTCTGGACCTATGTCCAGCCCCAGTTTCCCGTCAGGCATATTGTGCGAGGGAACCACAGAGGTTTCCACATCAGGGGCTAATTCATCCGCGACAACCACGTCTGTCGGAAGCACAAGCTTGTTCCCGTATTCCTTTTCAAGAAGCCGTGCATTTTCAATCTGGTCGTCGTCGCAGAGCGAGTTTCCTATAGAGTAACCCCTTGCCTTGAAGAAAGTGAATATCATTGCCCCTCCTAGAAGTATCCTGTCAACCTTCTCTGCAAGGTGCCTTATAAGGGGTATTCTTGTTTCAAGCTTGACCCCTCCGAGCATTGCCACAAAGGGGTGCTGGGGGTGCTCAAGAACCCTTGTTATCGTGTCCACCTCTTTTTCCACCAGGAACCCCGCATATCCCGGAAGGTACTCCAGCACTCCCACCATTGAGGCCTCTTCCCTGTGGCATGTTGCAAATGCGTCGTTGACATAGATTTTTCCAAGAGACGCAAGCTGTTTTGAAAATGCCGGGTCGTTCTTTTTTTCCTCGGGGTGAAACCTCAAGTTCTCAAGCAGCATAACATCTCCTGCGCTCATGCTCTCAGCAGCGCGGGAGACCTTTTCTCCTACGCAGTCATCCATTTTTTTAACAGGCATTCGGAGCAAGGAGCTGAGCCTCTTTCCTACTCCATCAAGCCTCAAAGAGGGAACCGCTTTTCCCTTCGGCCTTCCGGCGTGGCTCATAAGAATCACTTTGGCATTTCTCTCTAGAAGGTACTTTATGGTCGGCAGAGACTCCCTTATTCTTTTGTCATTGCGAACATTTCCTGCCTCGTCAAGAGGGACATTGAAGTCCACCCTCACAAGCACACGCTTGCCTTCAAGAGGCGCATCCCTGATGGATTTTATGCGCATTCAAGTCACCCCCTCCATTTGGAACACTGAACGATTCCTTGCTGCAATGAGGGGTTGCCCTCCCCGGGTTTTTATAATTTTTTGTTTATGACCGCCAAGAACGCGTAAAGGGCGATTAGAAAGTTAAATCAGGAAACAATAAAAACAATGGGCAGTTCCTAACAAAAAAACATTGTCACCACTTCAAAGTGCACTAAGATGGCGTTGGACGACATAGTGAAGAAAGAGGAGACTGCGCAGAAAGCACAGGGCAATTCTTTGGAGCAAAGAGTCCGACTTACTCCAGGTCGGAAGATAAGAAGAGGAATCGCGATTGCGGCAACCGTGGCTGGCGCGTACCTGACCGGAGGGGCTCTCTTGGGAGCAGCTTACGCGGCAAAAACAGCGGGCGCAAGCATACTCACCGGCGTGCTTTACACCGCAGGCCACAGAATTGGGAAAAAGCTCTTTCCAAAGGTAAAGAAGGTCCCGAGAAAGAAATCCGAGTTCATAATGGGGGCCATATTCGGGGCGCTGGGGTACATAACCTATGCTGCTGTTCCTCTGCTCATACCAGGAAGCATTCTTTTTCAGGCTGGTGTGCTTGCAGCAGGGCCTGTGCAAGCAAACAATGTTGCGTTCCTCACTTACAACTACCTCTTTGACAGAAAAAGCCCTGGGGAGGTGATAAGGGGCCTTAACCCCAAATATCTCTTCAAGAAAGAGCTAAGCAAGGAGGAGCTGAAACGGTCCACGTATCACGAGGTAAAGAGAATATGGAAGGACTATGTTTACAAGGACATGAAGCTGGTGTTCCCGATTACCCTTGCAGGAGGGGTTGCTTACAAGTACGCTATACTGAAATATCTCCCCAATGCCTTCATGCAGAACTCCGCAACAGCAGCATTGTCTGTGCTGTTCAGAACAGCGGGCGACTGGCTAGAGTCAGGAAAGCTCAACAACGAGAAATACGCCAAGAAGGAAACAGGAATTTCCGAGAGAAAAACACCCGGCAGGAGTGGCGCGCCTGTCCTCGCCCCCTCTCCCGGCTAGCAAACCCCTTGGAAGCGCCTGCAAGAGGCAGGGGCACAGATTCTATGAATAATTGAGGAAGAACTTATTCATATAAGAATAACAAGAAGACCGGGGAAGTTTCAGTGAGGCCAAGAGAGCAGGTTGAAGCAAAGTCAGTGAACAAGAAGCTTAATCACGTCAACCATTCTGTTGGCGTAGCCCCACTCGTTGTCATACCAAGAAACTACCTTCGCAAGGGTGCCTATTGTCTTTGTTGAAAGCCCGTCAACAATGCTTGAGTGCGGGTTGTCAATTATGTCCACTGAAACAAGGGGCTCATCTGTGTAAGCCAAGACCCCTTTGAGCTCGTTTTGGGACACAGACCTGAACAAAGCGTTTATTTCCTCGGCAGAAACCTCCCTGGCCAGCACAACCACTATGTCAGCGATGGAGCCGTCAAGAACAGGAACCCTCATCGCCATCCCGTCGAGCTTTCCCTGCAAAGAGGGTATGACCAAGCCAACTGCCTTAGCAGCCCCCGTGGTTGTGGGGATGATTGAGTTCCCGGCAGCCCTTGCCCTCCTGAGATCCCTGTGAGGCAGATCCAGAAGGTGCTGGTCGTTCGTGTCTGCGTGAACAGTTGTGACAAAGCCCCTCTCAACGTGAAAGTTGTCGTCAAGAACCTTCAAGACAGGGACGATGCAGTTCGTGGTGCAGGAAGCGTTTGAGATTATAACATGCTCATCAGGATTGTACAGGTGCTCGTTGCAGCCCTTGACAATGGTAATGTCAGCGTCCTCCGCAGGGGCGGAAATCAGGACCTTCTTGGCCCCTGCCTCCACATGCTTCATTGCGTCCTCCCTCTTCCTAAACCTTCCTGTGCACTCAGCAACCACATCAACATTCAGCTCCCCCCATGGAAGCTGGGAGGGGTCCCTGAGAGAAAACACCCTTATCTCCCTGCCATCAATTATCAGGGAATTCTCAGTGAAAGAAACCTCGCCCCTGTATCTGCCATGCACAGAGTCGTACTTGAAAAGGTGGGCCAGTGTCTTGGTGTCAGTCAAATCGTTTATAGCCGCAAAATCTATTGCATCGTCACTTACGGCTGCCCTCACAATCAGGCGCCCTATCCGTCCGAAGCCGTTTATCGCCACCCTGACCATGCCAAAGTCATTAGAGGCATTGCTATAAAAGCATTGTGTAGCATTGAGAAGTGACTAAAAGCAAAAGCAAGTGCCAAAGAGCATCTGCCTCAGAGTGCTGGAACAAACAAGACAGGGCTAAGACAAGCCCTCCCCTCGTAGAAGCTGCACAATCACTTTGAAATGCCGAGCTGCCTTTCCTTCTCCGCTATCTTGAGGGTTGTTTTCACGACAGTGTCGGGGTTGAGGCTCATTGAGTGTATTCCTGCCTCAACAAGGAACTCCGCAAAGTCCTCATGGTCAGAGGGGCCCTGCCCGCATATGCCTATGTATTTGCCCTTTGTGTTCGCAACCTCAATGACCTGCTTTATCATGCGCTTCACAGCCTCATTCCTCTCGTCATAGATTCCTGAAACAAGCTCGGAATCCCTGTCCAGGCCGAGAATGAGCTGTGTCAGGTCATTGCTGCCTATGGAGAAGCCGTCAAACACCTCAAGGAATTCCGGGGCAAGCACGACATTGGAGGGTATCTCGCACATTGCGTAAATCTCAAGGCCGTTCTCTCCCTTGACGAGGCCGTGCTTTGCCATTTCCTCAATGACTCTTTTGCCTTCATCAACTGTTCTGCAGAAGGGTATCATCACCTTGACGTTCGTGAGCCCCATCTCGTCCCTCACCCTTTTGACAGCAATGCATTCCAGGCCGAAAGCTTCCCTGTATTTTTCGTCGTAGTACCTTGATGCCCCCCTCCACCCGATCATGGGGTTGTGCTCTTCAGGCTCAAAGTACTCCCCCCCTATGAGGTTTGCGTACTCGTTTGTCTTGAAGTCGCTCAGCCTCACAATGACAGGCTTGGGATAGAAGGCAGCGGCTATAGTTGCTATGCCTTGTGAGAGCCTGTCAACAAAGTACCACTTCTTCTCAGAGTAGCCGTAGGTAAGGTCCTCGATCTTTTTCCTTGTTTCTTTGTCCTCAACTTTTTCAAACTCAAGGAGGGCTTTTGGGTGCACCTTTATGTAAGAGGAGATTATGAACTCCTCCCTTGCAAGCCCTATGCCGCTGCTCGGGATAAAGGACAACGAAAATGCTTGTTCAGGGTTGCCGACGTTCATCATTATCTTGGTTTTTGTTTCAGGAATGCTCTTCAAGTCAAGGGTTTCAACCTCGTAATGAAGCCTTCCGTTATAGACGAAGCCTGTGTCTCCCTGAGAGCAGTCCACTGTAACATCTTGGCTGTCCTTTAACACCTCTGTCCCTCTCAAAGTCCCAACTATGCAGGGTATGCCCAGCTCCCTTGATATTATCGCTGCATGGCATGTCCTTCCTCCCCTGTTTGTGACTATTGCGCTGGCTATCTTCATAATCGGCTCCCAGTCAGGGTCAGTCATCTCAGTCACAAGAACCTCTCCCTCCTTGAATGAGCCGATGTCCTTGACGTCTTTTATGACGTGAACAGGACCCGCCCCTATCTTTGAGCCCACGCTGTGGCCTGTTATCAGCACCTCCCCCTTTTCCTTCATCACATATGTTTCAAGGGTGCTCATGTCTTTTCTTGAGTGGATTGTTTCAGGCCTTGCCTGAACGATGAAGAGCTCTCCTGATGCGCCGTCCTTCGCCCACTCCATGTCCATGGGGGTGTAGTGCCCCTTCTTGTTGGTGTAGTGGTCCTCTATTATGCAGGCCCATTTGGCAAGCTGAAGAATCTCGTCGTCATTGAGCACAAAGCGCTTCCTGTCCTTGAGTTCCACCGGCACGTTCTTTGTGAGCTTGTTGCCGTGTGTGTCATAAATCATCTTCATCTCTTTCTGGCCGAGACTCTTGGATATTATGGACTTGAACCCCTGCTTCAGAGTGGGCTTGTGAACATAGAACTCGTCTGGGTTGACAGCTCCCTGCACAACGTTCTCCCCGAGACCCCATGCCCCTGTGATGAAGACAACGTCCTTGAAGCCCGACTCGGTGTCAAGGGAAAACATCACGCCCGAGCAGGCAAGGTCGCTTCTTACCATCTTCTGAACCCCTATTGACAACGCAATGGAGAAATGGTCAAAGCCCTTGTCCTGCCTGTACGATATTGCCCTGTTTGTGAAGAGCGAAGCAAAGCACTTCTTGCAGGCCTCAAGCAGGGCTGCCTTGCCCCTGACGTTCAGGTAGGTTTCCTGCTGGCCTGCGAAGCTTGCGTCAGGAAGGTCCTCTGCTGTTGCAGAGCTTCTTACAGCAACGTCAGTGTCAGGCCCGTACTGCTTGCACAGGTTGTCGTACGCCTCAAATATTGCGTCCCTGAGCTCAGGGGGAAACTCCGCTTCCCGTATCAGCGCCCTCGCCCTGTGGCCCCTGTCCTGAAGGTCCTGCATATTGCTTGTGTCCAGCCCCTCAAGAATTTCCCTAAGCTTCTCCATGAGCTTGGCTTTCTCAAGAAGGTAGCGGTAGGCATAGGCAGTTATGGCAAAGCCGTTCGGAATCCTCACGCCCTTGGAGGAAAGGGAAGAGTACATCTCGCCCAAAGAAGCGTTCTTGCCCCCCACGAGAGGAACATCCTCAATACCCAGCTGATCAAACCACAACACGAAACTATGAGCTTTATCCATTTTCGTCACCTCACAGGTCACGACAACCCCCTTGTTTATAAAGATTTTTTGCGATTGGATAATAGCAAAAACCCGGGAGGCATTCAGCGAGCTGTTGCGGGAGTTTTATTCGTGGCGAAACACAGAGAATCTGTTCCGAGATTGCCCCTGCGAAAATTGCTTCAATGCTTTGAGCAAAGAGCCTGAGCTGCCCGAAGCACCAAAGCTCGGAATCTTGCACCCAGCAACTACGCAGCTTCTCAACCTTGCTTTGCGGAGCATAAAAAAGTATTTAAAGGAGAAAGACCGACATCAAAAAAGAGCGCATAACCCTGACAAACCCTGACAAAAAATGGAAGTGCTGAAAAAAGAGGAAGCAGAGCTTGAACAGCTGGATGAGGCACAAAGCAAGGAGGAAGAGCTTGTTGAGAGGTTCAAGGAAGAAGTGGCTGAATCCGAAAGCAAAGGGTCGGTTTTTGGAAAGGTATTCTTGTTCAGTATGCTGGTGGCGATTCTTATTTTCGTTTTCTGGGTGCAGATTGCGACAGAAGCAAACCTGTTCCTGATTGTGCTTGGGTTTTCCCCCCTTTTGCTGTCAATAATTCTGGCAGTTGTGCTGATTGACCTGCACGGAAAATCAGCTGCGCCTTACTTGTGGGTGCTGGGGGTGTTTTTGGTGATAGGATTCCACTTCTTTCTTTCAAGCGCCGAGAGCCCTTTGCTGAAGCAGCTTGAAGTGAATGAGCTCACTGCGCTGAACGTCATAGGAATAGTCCTGTTCTTAGGGCTTGTGAGCATGGCGTGGAGCAGGGAAGCCCTGTTCCCCAAGAAAAGGAGGGAAAAAAAGAAGATTCTCGTTGAGGCAGCACATCCTGCAAAGCTCGAGGAGGAGTGGCACTCTCCGGACTCCCCTGCATTCATTCGCACCATGCAGTCAGTTGAAGACAAGTGCAAAGCCATAAACTTTGCCATAGGGCGAGTGTACAGCGGAAAGCACGGGGGAACAAGAGAAATGAGGGAAAAAATACGCATACCCGCGGAGCTATACAACTCATTCTCCAGCACAACCTCTTCCAGCTCAGAGGACAGGGAAAAACTGCTGCATATTTTAAGAAAGATAAGGAAGAGGCTGCTGCTTCTTGAGAAAGAGGAGAAAGAAGTGCTGGGCTCAAGCATTGTGACCCTGAAACACATAAAGAGGGACGAGGACGGGGAGAGCAAAGTAATAGACATCTTGGCAGAGAACGACAGCGATCCCGTGAGAAGCTATTACGAGACAGCCCTTTCATTTGTTGAGAACTCTATTTCTTCTCTTGAGAAAAGCATTCCCGGGTAACAAAAACTCGCTGTTTGGAGTTGCCTGCGATGTGATTAAAGGAAACGAAATAATGAAACTAAGCGCTGAAGGTTTTTTTCTCAACCCTGGCAGGGTTTCTCCTAACTCTTGCCTTTAATTCTTTTGCTGTCAAAAGCTTGTTCTTGGCCCCGTGATGAGTTATCACTGACTCTGCGTTTGCTGTGGCAGCCCTCAGGGCGTAAAGCATGCTCCCCTTGCTGACAATCAGGCCCCACAAAAAGGTGGAGGCAAAGGCGTCTCCTGCCCCTGTTGACTCAACCACCTTCACCCTGTGAGGGTAGGAGCGGTAAATGTGCTTGCCGTCGCAGGCCCATGCCCCGTTTTTTCCGTCAGTTATCACTGCAAGGGGCACGTACTTCAGGAGCTGTTTCATCATCTTGGGGATCTCATCGTTCCCCACCATCAGGCCTGCCTCTTCCCTGTTAAGAACAAGGATGTCAGTGTACTTCAAGATGCCAAGGGTTTCATGGAGCCTTGCCTCGGCCAGATAGCAGGAAGGGTTGAAGCAGAGCTTTGCCTTTTTCCGCTTTGCATGGATGGCAAGGAGCTCAAGCGCATGAAGGGATTTCCCCATCATTGAGGAAAAATAAAACCACTTTGCTTTCAAAGGGTTCTTGTCGAGGGACTTGAATTCAAGGGAGTCATTCACCCCCTTGAATGTCAGTATCGTCCTGTCATGCTCCACGCTGTCAAGGATTATGGAGTAACCCCCAACCCCTTTCTTCTGCACGCCCAGGAAGTCAATGCCTTCTTCCTCCAGCAAGGAGAGAACCTGGGCAGAGTGCTCGTCGTTTCCGAGGCAGCCCACGAAGCCTGTCTTAAGCCCGAGCCTTGCAAAAGCAGTGGCTGTGTTTGTGCCCCCTCCGCCTGAGGTGAAGTTAATGCTCGTGAGGGGTATTTTTGTGCCAGAGGGATAAGCTATAAGCTCCTCCTCGCCAAGACCTGTCTTAATCCTTATCAGCTGGGATTTGTCAGTGTGCGCAAAAACATCAAGTGTTGCTGAGCCAACGCAGATAACGTCATACATGCATGATGGCAAGGCAAGGCACTATAAAAAGTTT
>CAYVGP010000035.1:0-9259 GCA_964451135.1 uncultured Methanosarcinales archaeon | reverse complement strand
ACAAGTACCAGAAACACCACCACAATCAACACTCAAAGTAACCCTCACAGAACCCCCCCGACCAATAACAGTATCATTCACACTGCAACTAGCATAACCACCGCACCCCAAACGAGAACCACTCGAACAACTACAATCAGAATCACAGTAATCAACCTTGCCATCACAATCATTATCAACCCCGTCAGAACAAGAAACCTCCTTACCAACCTCACCGTACCTGCAAACACCGCCCCCATCCACGCAAACATCAGAACCAGACCTGCAACAAGCAGCAGAACCCAACACAGAATTGCTAACATAAAACTCATTCGCATCATCACCGCAGCAACCCAACGTAGAAGTATCAGGGTACTCACCCACACCGCTCTCACCAGCATACACAGCATTCCAAGAAGGATCAGGAGCAATAGGACTAGACCTCGGACTCTTCACACCCTTCTTAGGCCCGCACACAGAACCACACCAAAAATCCATAAAATCCGCCTGATCACAATCCAACCACTCACCCCTCCCCCTCTTAGAATAATAATAACAATAAGCAACATCATCATTCCCCCCAGGATTCAAACCAGAATAAACAGCATCAGAACCATCACCCGGAGTATTATCATAAGAATAACAAGAAGAACCAGCCACGCAATCCCTCCCAGAATCACAACAAGCAGTCTCACCATTCACAAAAGCAACACCCCAACTATAAGAACGCTCAGAAACCACAAACTCATTCGCATCATCACCGCAGCACTGCGGATTCCCAGCCTCAAAAACAGAAGAAGCCAACCACGAACCAGAACCACAAGCAGCACTCACACATCTAACCTCCTCATCATCACAAGAAACACCATTATAACAGCTCCCAGAAACACATGTATAGCCCGCCTTGCACTGGCCGCTCCAAGGATTAAACTCGCTACAATCCTGCCAATAACCATTCACGCACCTATCAATATCGCCATCACCATCACCATCATCATAACCAAACTCCGAAACACAACCCATATCGAAAGTTTCACAACTAGGAGAAGAACAAACATCAGGAAAACAATAACAATTGGCCCCCGAAGAACACACCTCATAACTCAAGCCAGAACAATCAATCGAAGGAGAATAACCTGTATCGCAATTATTAGCAATATTGCACCCTTTGACATCCACAAAACACCCACACGTCCCCTGAGCAGACACAGGCACAGAAAAAAACCCAACAAAACCAAAAACAACAACCAATGCAACAAGACCTGCCAAAAACCCCTTTTTCATAAAGCACCATTAAGAGCGGAAATATAAAAACGTTTCGCTTAAAAAGCCGGCGCCCTCGGAATCGGCTGTTTCAGGGCTCCAGAGGCCTTCCGGCTGATTCTTGGCGAACACCGGCAGCGCAATGCGCTTCCCTGGCTGTCAGGGAAAGAAGGGCTGCGCAGAAGGGGCTGGCCGCTTTGCGCTGCTATGCTGAAAAGAGAAATGCGCTCCCCCACCACGCAATCGTCGCCCCCTACAAGCGAAATAAGGGGTTAAGCCGACCTTGTCTGTTTGGAAGAGCCGCAGATAGCAAAGCCCGCAAAGAAGCGAGCATAAATAAGCCGGCATTGCCGAAAGAAGGCAAATCTTATAAATTAAGAGGGGAAACATTGCCTTATGGAGAGAAAAACAGCTGCGTGGGCAGCAGGGCTTTTCCTGCTCGCGCTTGCGCCCCGCCTCATAATAAGCCTCCACACAACAGAGTTCAGCTCTGACAACGCATACTTCGTGCTGAGGCAGGCAGAGCACATAGCGGACACAGGGCTGCCGCAGTACATTGACCCGTACAGCTTCGGAGGCATAAAAAACGCCTTCCTTCCCGCATACCACTACATAATAGCCCTGTTCTCCCTCCTGACGCCTTTGTGGCTCGCAGCCAAGCTGGGCTCGAACATCCTCGGCGCTTTGGCAGCTCCTGCTGGCTTTCTTCTTGCTTACCGCATCACAAAGAAGACAAGGGCCTCAATAATTGCAGGGCTCGCAGCGAGCTTCTCACCCATATACCTTGCCTCAACCGTGAACACCGCAAGCGTCATGAACCTTATGGCGCCGCTGGTGCTTGCGGGAGTTCTGCTGTACTTTGAGTCGCTCAGGAACAACAACGCAGTAAAGTGGTTCATAGCAGTTATAGCGCTCGCCAGCCTCAGCCACGTCTCAGCAGCAATCTTCATAATCGGCTCCCTGCTCTACCTCGCCATGTGCAGGACAGACAGGCTCCCCCTCAAAAAGGAGGAGACAGAGCTCATACTCTTCTCTGCCTTTCTTTCAGCCTGGATAACCCTCATCTTCTTCAAGCAGCCCCTCCTCGCCCTGGGCCCGGGAATTCTCAAACTCAACGCCCCCCGAAGCGTGCTTACGCAGATGTTCCCCGGCATGAGCATAGTGAAGTCATTCACCCTTCTCGGCCCTGTCGGCTTTGCAAGCGCTCTTTTTGTTGCGTACAGGAGCTTTTTCTCAAAGAAGAGCAAGCAGGATTACTTTCTCCTCGCAATCTCCCTCTCTGCCCTTGCCCTGCTCGTAACCAGGCTTGTTCCCCTGAGGACAGGGCTTGTTTATCTCGGCGTGCTGTTCGGGGTGTTTGCAGGAGAGGCATACAGCAGCGCTGCCTCGTGGGTATCAAAGACAAGGTTCAGGTTCCTGGAAAAGCACTTTTTTTCCCTTGTTCTCGTAGTGCTTGTCTTGTCCCAGGCCGCGCCCGCAATCAGCCTTTCATACGACTCCCTGAAGAAAGCTCCGAGCAGGGAGGAGGTGCAGGCGTACCTGTGGCTGAGAAGCAACGCCCCGGAAGATGCTGTTGTGCTCGCAACACTCAGCGAGGGGCACAAGATTGCGTACTTCGCAAGGCGAAAGAACGTCATTGACGCCAACTTCCTTACAGCGCCTCTCTCACAGGAAAGGCTCGAGAACGTCCAGAAGGCCTACACAACAAGCATCAAAGTTAACGCCATAGAGGTCCTGCAGCAGTACTCTGTTGACTACATTGTTTTCAGCAGGGAGGCAAAAAGCATTTACGGCAGGGAACGCCTTGACTACGCAACCCCTGACTGCTTTGAGCTCGTGTTTGAGAACAGGGATGCGCAGATATACCGCTCAAAGTGCGTGATAAAATGAGAAACCCCCAACACCATGATTATGCAAGTAAAAGAGTGCGTCACGCCACTGCGCTGAGACAGGCTTTTGGGCTGAAAATGACGCGCCCTGAAGCAGAGGCACAGCACCATGTCCAGAACAAGGCGCCCTGAACGAAAAGGAAGGCCGGTGAAGCAGCAAGGCCTGGCCAGAGGCAGCAGAAAAAGAAGAAGGGTCTTAATACCCCTTTCCATAACCCTGGCAGCTGTCCTGCTGCTCTCATTCCCCTATCTTCTCAGGGAAAAAACAGGAGACGGAAAATACATTTACCCAGCGGAGCAGCCCTACTTCACGATGAGGGTTACGGACGAGATGCCGGCCAACGCGGCGTGGTTTGAGGACGCCATGGTGCACGGGAAAAGGACAGTAATCACCAGCCCCTTCCACTGGCTTCTTAGGTTCCTCAGGGGCTTCTTGGAATGGGGAGAGGTAATGTGGCTCCTGCTTGCCCTCGGGGCATTCAACGGAGTTATGCTTTTTGAGGTTCTCAAAAGGGTGGGGGCGGGGGAGTTTGTGAGCGCTGCCACTGCCCTTTTCTTCGTGCTTAGCCCAGCGTTCATAGGCACCCACCTCATGCTCTACCCCTCCTCGCTTTCATTCGCTCTCACTGTAACAGGGTTTTACTTCCTCGCAAAGGACAGGTGGTGGCTCAGCATTCCCTTCTTCCTTGGCTCTGCGCTGTTCTCGCTGGAGCTGGCCCTGCTTGCGGCACTGGGAGTTGTTGCAGCAGGCGTCCATTTCAGAAAGTCAAGGAAAGCCATTGCGCTGGCAGGGCTGATTCTCCTTGCAAGAGGAATATTCGAGTCCTACTTCCTTCCTGACATTCTTGTTGTGAACTCCCAGCCAGCAGGAATCAGCTTTCTCAACGACACTGTTGCCATGCTTGGAGCGAAGCTGGGGTTCCCCGCATTCCTGATTCTGCTGGCCTTTCTGGGGCTGTTCTCCACATGGAAAAAGAAGAGGAGCCACCTCGGCATTTACCTGCTCTCTGCCTCAGCCCTTATTGCCTTTGCCGTGAAGGGGCACGGGTTCAGCATATACACTGCTGTTGTGTGGAGCTACTTCGGCGCATTGGGATTCAGGGCCCTTCTGTCAAAGAAATGGGCTCTTGAGACTGTGAAGAACCTCACGCTTCTCCTTGTTGTGTACGGGCTTCTCTTCACGCCCCTTGCCTACGAGAAAAGCCTGCTGAAGTTCCCCCCGAGCAAGGGGGAGATATCCGCGCTTGAATGGATAGCAAAAAACAACCCCGAGGGAAAGACCGTTGTTTCAAGCCAGAAAAACGGGTTCTTCATAGAGTTCGTGGCAAGGAGCAGGGCGATGATTGACCCGGGCTCTGAAAGCGCGAGCGGAAGCAGGACTGCTGCAAGGGACCTTGAAACCCTGCTCCACACAAGAAACATGAAGAAGGCGAGAGAAATCCTTGACAGGTACGATGCGGGGATGATATACATAGACAAAAAAATGCTTGAGGGAGAGGTGTGGGCAGAGCCTGACGAGGGGCTGCTCTTCCTGTTCTCAAACAGGGAGGACTTCTCCGAGGTGTTCAGGAACAGCAAGGCATTTGTTGTCTCATACCACCCCTTAACGGACTGAGATAATATCCCTTTAAGCGATGGCTTCTGCAGGGCTCGGCACAGCGCTCATGAGCTTCTGCGGAAAATTTGCCTCGCGAGTCACTCGTTCTTCTTCCAGATGTTGCGCTGGTGCTTCCTGAACAATTCGGGCACGGAAAGGATGTAGATAATCATTATGAGAAGCCAGAAGGGAAACATGAAAAACAGGGCGAGGAGGTGCAGCAAGTCAAAGCGCCTGTCAAAGCGCAGGATTGCGTACAGGTAAAGCGGGTAAGTGAGCAGGGTTGATGATATCCCTGCAAATACGTAGGGCGTGAGGGGGGCTGCGCCTGAGAAAACAGAGGCAACCCACTTGGCTATTCCGAGGAAAGAGAACCAGTCAAAGAAGAACTTAAGAACCTCAAGGTTGAAAACCACGCCTTTGGACAGGAAATATGTTGAGTACCCTGAGACTATCTGGGAAAGGGAGAAGAGCCCCATTATCACAGCCTGCGCGTACATGAAAACAAAGAGGGGCAAGGTGTAAAGGTCTATCAGGGACCTGTTGACCTGGAGGTGCTTCTTGAAGATGTTCAGCATCCCCCTCGCAAATCGGAACCTCTGCCTCAGAAACTCCTTGGGGACATATGGCATGTTCGTTTCAGAAACGCTGCGCTCGCTGAAAGATATCCTGTAGCCCCTCCTGATGAGGCGTATTGTCACGTCAATGTCTTCGGAGAAGCCGTGAGTCCTGAAAGCGCCAACTTCCCTGAGGGCCGAGGCCCTGTAAACGCTCAGAGGCCCTGGAGTGACTATGTTGGCGTTCACCTTTGAGAAGAGCAGCCTCATCAGGGAGTTGTAGAGCTGCTCTATGTGGAGCCAAGGGCCCAGGAACCTGCTCCTGTTCCTGACCTTTATCACGCAGGAAGCCCCTCCCACTCCCTTTCTTGAAACCTCCTCCGCCATAAGCCGGAGAGAGTCCCTTGATATCACGCTGTCAGCGTCAACCACTGCAACAAGCTCGCCCCTCGCAAGGGCAAGGGCTGTGTTTATGGAGTCAGCCTTGCCTGTGTGCCCTTTTGAGACCACCTGAACCCCCTTTTTCTTGAACCTCTCGGCAACCCTTAATGTGCTGTCAATGCTTCCGTCATCAACAACAATAACCTGCTTCTTTCCCCGGAAATCCGCGCTCAGCACAGAGTTCAGGCACTCAGCCAGGAACTCCTCCTCGTTGTGCGCAGGCACAATCACTGTTATGCTTCGGAACCTTTTTTCCTGCTCCGGCTTTCTGGTTTTCAGGAACAAGAGGGCGTAGTATGAAAGGACTACCAGCAGAAAAACAAATGTAAGCACGGCAGCAATCTGGTTAAGCAGGGTCATTTTTCAACAAGGGAGGTGTTGGCAGCCTTAGGGGTGCAGAACCAGTGAAGCTTCTTGTTGAAGACAGCCCTGTAAAGCGCGTAGGAGTTTGCCACAGCCAGCACAAGCCCCATGCTCATAGAGGAAATCAGGAATTGCTTGAGCTCCCCCAAAAGGTTCTGCTGGTGCAGGGCGACAGCTCCCATAAAGAAAAAGCCGGCTGTGAACAAGAACCTTGAGGCAAGCTCCACAACGTCCTTGAGCTGGAAGAGCTGGGGCTCCCCGAGGAACCAGCCTGCAAACCCCGCTATTGTCATCAGGACGATAAGGGGCGCTACTAAGTTTCCCAGAGTCACGTACAGTATCATAATTCTCTGCCTCAGGGAAAGGGGGCTACTGAGGAGTATGCTTCTGAAGTTGTCAAAAAACACCCTTGCGTTTCCGTAGCACCACCTCATCTGCTGCTTCAGGAAGCCCTCCATTGTGTCTGGAACCTCGCTGGGTGTCTCAAATTCAAGGTACACAGACCTGTATCCCTTGAGGAAGAGCTTCACGCTGAGGTCGCTGTCCTCTGTTATGCTCTTCGCGTTCCATCCTCCCACTTCCTCAAATGCAGACCTTCTCAGGGCCCCTGCTGTGCCGCAGAAGAACACGGTGTTTGCCTTGTCGTGCAGCGGCATGATTACGGTGTGGTAAATCATTAGGAGGTAGGAGGCGAACCTTGTTATGATGTTGGTGTCCTTGTTGTAGAACCCCTGCCTTGACTGCACAATCGCCACCTTGGGGTCTGCGAACGGCCGCACGATTTTTTTAAGGAAGTCAGCCTCAGGTATCCAGTCAGAGTCAAACACAACTATTATCTCGCCCCTTGTGTGCTTCATGGCGTTCCTCAGCGCCCCTGGCTTGAACCCTTCCCTGTTCGTCCTGTGGATGTACTTCACGAGGCCGGGGTTTCGCTCCTCAAAGGACTTAAGTATCCTCTGCGTCTCCGGGTTGGTGCTGTCGTCAGCGATTATTATCTCGTACTTGTCCTTCGGGTAGTCAAACTGCAGGCATTTCTCAACGCACCTCGCGGCAATGGGGTCGTTGAATGTTGGTATGTGCACAGTGACGAAAGGCAGCTTCTTCAGCTTGGGAAACCTTTTGGGGCTGTCCGAGGAGAACAGGGCGAGGAAGGTGAGTATTAGAAACAGGAGAGAGAAGAATATCACAGGAAGCAAAGTCAGGTTGTAAATGAACAGGGCCATGTCGTAGGGGTTCATTCAATCACCTATCTGGACCTGGAACTGCCTTATCACCCTCTTCAGCCTGGCGTAGCTCGGCATTCCGTCAATAATCGTGTTGCCCCTTCCCTCTATCCCGATGTAGACGCGGGGGCTTATCCCCACCATGCCGAAGTTCTCTGTCTCGGAGACGTCCTCAAGCAGCTCCTTGGGAGGGGAAGAGTTGAGGCACTGCCTGAATTCCCCCAGTGGAAGAGAGTGCACTGAGGCTGAGGGCAGGATTTCCTCAGGGCCTGAGCCCGCAAGGGACGCTGCGTAATCAAAGAGCGCTTCCGGCTTTAGCATGGCAGCGCAGGATAACGCAAGCGCGTATTTAAAAGTATCACTTTTTGAGCCGAAATCAGCGCTTGAAACGTGGTTCTTGAGGTAAAGACGGATCTTTCCTGCATCAACGTAGTCCTTCCTGAGCTGCTGCACCAGGCCGGAGAAGAGCTCTTTTGCATAATCTGCTGAGAGGTCGGCGTATATTATCACGGTAATGCTTGCATTCGGGAATCCAAGAAAGGGCCTGCCCTGGATGGAGGGGGTTCCTGAGAGGTAAAAATCGTATAGATAGGCGGTGTCCGCCTCTTTGAGCTTCTCCCTAACAACCGGCTTCTTCTCAAACTCGGTGCTGTAGAACCCCATGCCTGTAACTACCATGTAGCCTGCTATGAAGAGCAACATTGCTGCTATTGCCGCTCTTTTCTTCCTCATTTTTCTAACCCCTGGCTATGAGCTGCAGCATCTCCTCCTCGGAGAAGAGCCTTCCCTGCCTCACTGTGTTTCCGAATATTATTGCAGGCGCGCCCTTTATGCCGTAGTACTTTTTCAGGTAATCAAGAAACCTTTCATCCGCATCAATGTCCACTGTGAAGACCAAAAGCTCCTTTCCCTTCTCCCTCATTCTTCCCTTGAGGTTGTCAAGGGCCCTTCCCTGCTCAATGCACACCTCGCAGTCCCTTGAGTAGAAGTATAGCACTGGAATGAAGTCAGTGTCGCACTGCTCGTACTTGTCCCTCGCCACCAGCCAGGCCCTGAGGGACAAGTCAATGTACTGCTTTTTCAGGTTTAGGTAGTCCTCTGAGAGCTTCCTGTTTCTCTCGTACGCCTCTATCCTGAACGGGAGCTTGTTCCAGAACTCCCTGAGCTGGTCAAGCATGCCGTCCATCGCTATTGTTGAGAACCTGCAGAGCTCCTCCTTGTTGAGAGTCTTTACAAATGACTCCTCAAGCTGGACGGTCTTCAGGTTAAGCTCAAGGAGGTCAATGTAGTTCTTCATGAAGAGAAGCCCCTCCTGCGTCTCCTTCTTCACAGCCTTGTTTGCGTAAAGCCCGCTCAGAACCCCGAGAAAGTAGAGGAGTATGGAGAGAAAGACTGCCAGGGCTATGATGCCTGTCCGCCTTTTTCTCAGCCTTTTTTTCATCATCTCAGTCCCTCTGCATTATTGACTTTTTTGAGACAGCAGGGGCTTCTCTTGCTTCCCTGACGCCAGCAAAAAGCAGGAAGGCTGACCACACAAAAAGAGGCCAGGGAACAAGCGGAATCCACGAGAACAGCAGCAAAGGGTAAGCCGCGTACATCATTATCTTTGCAAGCCGCAGCAGGGAAACCCTCACAAAAGGCCTTATCACAAGCACAGAAAAGAAGAAGAGGAATGTCCCTGCAAACAAGTAAAAGAAGAGGAGGGACGTTGCCCTTCCGAGCATGTAATTGACAAGCCTCCCGTAGTTCACCTGGGCTCCCAGAAAAACATCCAGGTATGCTGCTTTGAGAAGGCTGAAAACAAAGGCAGCTATGCCTGCCACAAGCCCGAGCAGGAGGAGGGTTTTCAGGTAGTCGCTCACCACGTCCTCAAAGCTTCTTTTCCTGAGGTTTCTGAACTCCTTGTCAGGGCTTCTGAGCACCCTCACTCCCTTAACAACCAGATTC
>CAYVGP010000034.1:0-9263 GCA_964451135.1 uncultured Methanosarcinales archaeon | reverse complement strand
AAGGTGGCCATGCTGATTCCAAAGTCCCTCACAGCGATGTCGTTGTAGCCAAGGGAAAATATTATTGCCCAGAGATTGATTCCCAGCACAAGCGAGGCAATCCTTGTGTAGGCCCCGAGTAGTAGCATGGTGCCGAGCACTGTTTCCAATAAGCCGTTGGCCATTATTGCTATGTGGGCTCTCAACGGAACAGTGTGAACCATCTGGAGAGGGTGCTCGTGCACCAGTGTCTGGGAGTGCTCATACAGCCAAGAAGGAACATAGCCCAGAAAAGAGGCTGGATTGACCAGCTGGGTTATGCCGAACCACAGAAACACAAGGCTGAGAGATATTCTCAGAAAAGCAAACGCTAGTTCTGTTTTGTCACTCTTCACCTCTTTGAGGCTTTTGCTGTAATGCTGGAAAATCTTCATCTTTCACGAAACCCCCCTATGAATACTGCTGGAAAACAGAATTTTCTCCTCCTATTTAAATCCTTTTTCTATTTTCGCCCTTCTTCTTCCCTTTCTAGTTTTACCTTCTTCTGCCTTTCTCCCATTTCCTGCTGAGGTTCTGCCTGCAAAGAATCAATTCCTCAAAGTCCTCTGAAAAGGCCCTGCAGTCCCTTTCACCAAATTCCCTGCTCCTAAGGTTTAGCCTTGCCATCTTTTGTGCCTCCAGGCCTGTTTGTTTAATAGCTCTTTTAGGCCCAGGATTCAGGCAGCAGGGCATTTATTAATCCTTTATGCAGGCCAATTAAAGACCAGCGTTTCACAAGTTTTTTAAAACAACCCTGGATTACTTTATAAATCAAAGCTTTTTGGTGTTGCAAACAGGAATAAAACCGAGGAATTTGCCGGAATCTGGCTCTCAGAAGAGCAGGAGGAAGGCTTTGTGGCGCTGAAAACAACTTAGGCACCCGGCCCAGTTGTTCGGCAAATCGAGTATCTCTGGGTTCTTGGGTTATGAAATGAAAGAAAACAACGCAAGAAGGCCTGGTCTTGACTGGCGCTGCAGAAGGTGATGAGCATGGCGGCATTCACCTCACACATACTCCCTCCCAACTTTCAGGTTGGAAAGACGCTGATAGTTAGCCCGCCGTGGTTTTACAACATAGACTCCCTTTTTGAGCTCGTATTCATAGTGGTTGCGTTTCTAATATCATTCTTCTCCTTCAGGGCGTACAGGATTACCAAGGAGAAGAGGTACCTCTTCTTTTCATCCTCTTTTTTCATGATGGCTCTTGCATTTATTCTCAAGGTTGTGAGCAACACCCTTGTATACACAAAGGAGCTGAGCCAGGCAAGGATAGGGCCGTGGGTCCTGACGAAAGTAACAATCACCCAGCTCGGATGGGTCCATTCCTACGCAGGCCTCTTCTTCAGATTTCTGCTCCTTTCTGCCTTCCTTGTCCTTTTGGTTCTAGTTCTGAAAATAAGGGACAAGAAGGAGATAGCCATTGTTGCGTACCTTCTATTAATCGTTGCCTTTTTGTCAGGACTCTTGCACTTCCTTTTTCACACAACCCTCGCTGTATTCCTTGCAATCATAACCTATTCCTTTTACGAAAACATGGTGGCAAAGCGCTCCAAGCCCTCAAGGTACGTGTTTTGGTCCTTCTTATCCCTCTTTTTGAGCCACCTCTTCTTCATGTTTGACCAAGTAAGCAATCATTTTTATGTAGTGGGAGAGGTGCTCCAACTCGTCGGGGCCCTTGTGCTCCTGGCAACATACCTTATGGTGCTTAAAAAATGAGCCAGAGAAGAGGGAGAATTGAAATCATACATGACATGCTCAAGGCTATTCAGGACAAGAACGGCCTGATAAAGCCGACTCACCTCTTGTACAAGTCAAACCTCAGCCACACGAAGATGAAGGAGTACGTTGCAGAGCTGATGGAAAAGGGAATGATGAGGGAAGTGTATGACGGGGACAGGAAGTACTACACCATAACTGACAAGGGCTTGAAGTTCCTGCAGGAGTACAGGAGAATAAGGGAGTTTTCAGAAACATTCGGCATATGAGCTCTTATTGCTCTTGAGTCTGACGGGGTGATGAGCTATGAAGACAAAGCCTGATGCAGAAATACTCCGCCTCAACAAGCACTCAGAGGCTCTCTCTAAAAAGATAGCGCTGCTCAAGCAGGAAATCCAGAAGGTCATCGTAGGGCAGGAAGAGATAATTGACCTTGTGCTTGTGGCAATGGCAAGCTCTGGCCATGTGCTTCTTGAGGGTGTGCCGGGGCTGGCAAAGACACTTCTCCTGAAGAGCCTTGCTGATGCAATAGGAGGAAGCTTCTCAAGGATACAGTTCACTCCTGACCTTCTCCCTGCTGACATTGTGGGGACAAAGATTTTTGACTTCAAGTCATCAAGGTTCTCAACAAAGCTCGGCCCTGTTTTTTCCAACTTTGTTCTTGCAGACGAGATAAACAGGGCGCCTCCGAAAGTTCAGTCAGCGCTTCTTGAGGCAATGCAGGAAAAGCAGGTCACTATATCCGGAGACACGAAAGCCCTTCCAAAGCCCTTCCTGGTCATGGCTACAGAGAACCCCATTGAGACAGAAGGAACATACAAGCTGCCAGAGGCACAGGTTGACAGGTTCATGATGAAGCTCCTGCTCAATTACCCGTCAAAAAAGGAGGAGAAGGAGATAATACGGAGAATGACCAAGGGAGCGAATCCAAGAACAGGGCTGATTCTCTCCACAAAAGACGTGCTGGCCATACAGTCATTTGTTCCCTCTGTGTATGCCGGGGAGGAGATTGAGGAGTACATATCCTCAATAGTTGATGCCACAAGGCATCCTGAGAGCTACGGCCTTGAGCTGAAGGGCTTCATAGACTACGGCGCAAGTCCCCGAGCGTCTATATGGCTGATGGTTGGAGCGAAGGCAAGCGCAATGATTAACGGCAGGGGGTTTGTGTTGCCTGAGGATGTGAGGGCTGTGGCAATGCCAGTGCTTCGCCACAGAGTCATGCTCAGCTTTGAGGCAGAGGCAGAAGGAAAAACCCCTGACGAGGTCGTGGAGGAGATAATCTCCAAGGTTCCTGTTCCGTGATTCCTGGCAGAGGGAAGGCGCAAGGGCGGGATTCCAGGGGTGCAACCAAATGCAAAGCTCTGAATTTCAAATTAATAAGCGCAGTGAAAAGCCAAGGGCTCCGCAATTCGCTGCTGTGCTGGCAGCCCTCCTGCTCTTTTCTCTTATAGTCGCAGCACTCCCTGCCCTGCTGTATAACCCCCTTATGGCAAGGATTGACTCGCTTAACCAGCGGATTACATCGCTGGACTCAAAGGTCAATCAGCTCGCCTCAGATGTTGGGGCTGTGAAGGGAGAGGTTGCAGCACTCAAAGCCGGGCTTGAGAACACTACGCGCTCCTTTTCTCTCCTGCTGAATGAGAGCCGGAGAAAAGCAGAGGCTTTGCAAGGAGAAAGCCCCCAAACACCGCCATTATTTGCTGCAAGAAAGAGGATAACAGTTCCAATAGTGGCTGTAAGCTCCAGGGGAGGGGTGGGTGTTGTGGGCAACCTCACAATGAGCCTTGTGCCGGGAAACGGCCACATACTTATAGACACGAATCCTTTCCTGGAAACAGACCTCCAGTACTACTCCTCTCTCGCCATAAGCTACGCAAAGCTCTACACCGGAAAGATGGCCGAGGACGTTGATTTTGTGCTGAGCTTCAATATTCAGGGAAGGGTTGTTGGAGGGGGAAGCGCCTCTGCTGCGACAGCAGTGGCTGCAATCGCGTTGCTTCAAGACAAGCAGCTGAGGAAGGGTGTTGTGCTGACAGGGGTCCTCAGGCCAGACGGCTCCATTGGCCAGGTAGGCGGGGTTCTTGAGAAGGCCTACGCAGCAGCCCAGTCAGGGTTCAGCACGTTTTTGGTTCCGAGGGGCCAGAGCAGGATAACTTACTACGAGAAAAAGGTACGCAAGGAGCCCGCTTTTCCTGGTTTTTACCTCTACAACACCTACTATGTTCCAAGAGCGGTTGATCTCTCAAAGGAGGCAGAGAAGGAGTGGGGTTTGAAGGTGAGGGAGGTCTCCACAGTTGATGAAGCCCTTGCCTTGATGGTTGAGGGCTGAGGGCTTTTCAAAGGCATTGGATGGTGCTGGGAATGAGAATGCTCTTTTCAAGGAAGAAAGGCGAAAACGCCAGCGAGGAAAACGGGCTCGACCCCTTGGGGATAATAAGGAGGGTGAGGATTCTTGAGATTAGAACAAAGAACCTTGTGGACACCCTTCTTCAGGGCGCCTACCACTCTGTGTTCAAGGGCAGGGGCATTGAGTTCTCAGAGGTGAGGGAGTATGTTCCGGGGGACGACATAAGGTCTATTGACTGGAACGTGTCAGCAAGAATGAACAAGCCCTTCGTGAAGGAGTTTGTTGAGGAGAGGGACCTGACAATGCTTCTCCTGTTTGACGTCTCACCCTCTCTCGCCTTATCTTTTCAGGAGAAGAGGGAAAAAGCTGTGGAGCTTGCTGCCTCAATTGTTATGTCTGCTATGAGGAACAATGACAGGTGCGGCCTTGTGCTTTTCTCTGACAGGATAGAGAAGTTCATACCCCCCCGGAAGGGCAGGAGGCACGCCCTCCTCATACTAAGGGAGCTGGCTTGCCCGTCTCCGCAGAGGGAGGGCACTGACGTGGGGGTTGCGTTGAGGTTTGCCCGCAGAGTGCTGAAGCAGCGAAGCATAGTCTTTGTAATATCTGATTTTGTCTCCTCTGATTTTGCCATGGAGCTGAAGCACCTTGCAGCGAGAAACGACGTTGTGGGGATAAGGATGGTTTGCCCTGAAGAGGCAGAGATTCCCAGTGTAGGAATAGTGGCGTTTGAGGACGTTGAGACAGGGGAGCAGATCCTTGTTGACACCGCAGAGCATGGCTTTGGCTCGTCTTACCGCAGTTTCTCTTCTGCTTTTTCCAGCGGGCTGAAGGAATCATTCGGCAGGAGCAGGGCGAGCATGCTGGAAGTGAGGACTGATGAGGACATGGTGCTGGCGCTGAAGAGGTTCTTCAGGGACCGCATAAAGAGGATTAACAGGTAGGGTGAGAGAATGCTTGTCAGGTTCGCCAACCCCAATGCCTTATGGCTCCTTCTCCTCCTGCCTATTGCGGTTTATCTCTACATCAAGTATTCCAGAATAGCGCGGCTCGTCTCAAGGCAGTTCCCCACCCTCAGAATACTGAAAAGAGCCTCCAAAAAATCTCTTGAATGGAGAAAGCACTTCGTTTTCTACTCGTCTCTCTTCCTCTTGTTGCTTCTCGTAATTGCGCTTGCGGACCCTCACATCCCTCTCAAGAAAACAAAGGAAGGCGTTAACGTTGTGCTGGTGATTGATGTCTCAGGAAGCATGAGGGCCCAGGACTACAAGCCGTCAAGGATCGAGGCAGCCAAAAGGGCGGCAATAACTCTGGTGAAAAGCCTGAAGCAAAAGGACTACGTGGGTGTTGTTGTTTTTGAGAGCGGCGCGACATCTGCCGCTTACCTGACGCCATTGAAGGACAGGGCGATAAGAAAGATAAAGAGCATTGAGGCAAAGGAAGGGAGGACCGCGCTGGGTGACGGGCTTGCGCTCGGCATAGACATGGCATCTTCAATCCCGAACAGGAGAAGGGTTGTCATTCTCCTATCCGACGGGGTATCAAATGCAGGCGTTATTTCTCCCCAGGAAGCGGTTGTGTATGCAAAGGACGAGGGAATCCAGGTCTACACTGTGGGGATGGGCTCTGAGAAGCCAGTGGTGCTCGGCTACGACTTTTTCGGAAACCCGCAGTACGCTGAGCTGGACGAGAACACCCTTAAAATGATAGCACAAGAAACAGGGGGAAAGTATTACAGGTCTGTTAATGAAAAGACCCTTGAGGAGATTTACAGGAGGATAGGGAAGAACATAAAGAGGGAGAAGGAACTCGCAAGCATAAAGGACTGGTTTTTGTACGCAGCCGTGTTTTTGCTTGCCCTTGAGCTGTTTGTGAGGTACGGGAGCAGGTACAGGGTTATATCGTGAGGTCACGGACTCCTAAAATCGAATAGGGGGTTGATTGGAATGGCAACTCAGCGCTGCTCAGAAAAACAGCCGAACAATTTTCCCGGCAGTTGTTACAGGAGAACAGCGGGAGCTGATAAGATTGCTTTGCCACTCAAAGCCCTGCCCAGTGCTCGCAGAGCAAAGAGGCGCGAAAAGGAGGCGTCCTGCCACAAACCGTTCCTTGTTTTGCTTCCTTTGCTCCTGGCGCTGATATTGTCTTTGGCCTCCTTCGCTTCTGCTGCGAGCCCCGGTTCTGCCCTGAGTGTTGAGAAGCTGGTCAACGGTGGCAGGGCTTCGGGGGAGTTCTCTGTCGGAGAGAACCTGAGCGTGCAAATAGTGGTTCGCAACTCCCTCAACCAGTCCCTCAAGTTTTTTGTGAGAGACAAGACTGTTATTTCAGGAAGGGGCTTTGACGTGCAGTGCAAGGAGGGTCTGGTTGGGCCCGGAGAGTCTGTCTCAATAGAGTACCCCCCTATCCCCCTCACAGAGCCGGGGAGCTTTACTCTTCCTGCTGCTGCTGTCACCTACACTGACCCGAGGGACTCGTCGCAGAAGCAGGCAGAGTCAAACCAGGTTTCAGTCAGTGTGAAGGGCGCTCCAAAAGCATCACCTTATTCCAGCGTGACATCAATATACGAGTGCAACGGCGTCAGAATGCAGAGCGTCAGCTCCTCCTCGTCAGGAAGCTCGGTCTCAATCTCAACCGGCTTTGGTTCTTCCTCAATAAGCATAGCAAGCCAGATATCAGGAATGCAGAGGCAGATGGATGAGCTGAACAAACAGTTTGAGCAGGAGTTCCAGAAACGCCTTCAGGCAATAAGAGGGAGCTCCAAAGCATACCCTAACACTATGAACGAGAACACTCAGGCCTTGAAGAGCCAGATTGCAAGCCAGCACAGGAAGAACGAGGAGCTTAAAAGAGAGTTTGAGAAAAACCTTAACTCCTCCCCGCTCTTCCAGAGGGCTGTGTCAATGATTAAGGCAAAGGGAATGCGCGAAAAGCAGAGGCAGCTCTCGCCGCAGCAAAACGATTCCGGCTCTTTCTCACTAACATTCGCAGGAAACAACGAGAGCTCCTCAATCTCAGGGGCGATGAGCAAAGGCAGTGTTCAGAAGATAAGAGTGAATGACAAGGCCTTTGCCTCCCAGGTGCTCTCAGCCCTTGCAAAGAATGGCTCGTTCCAAGAGCTCAACAGGAGCATCTACGCCAAGGGCTTCAGAATAGAGAGCTACGAGACATACCTCGTGGGGGAAAACAAAACCCTTGCCTCGCTGAGCTATTCCCCTGCTTCAGGAAGCGAGGGGCCAATGGCATACATAAACGCAACAATAACCAACGGCTCTGTGGAATCGCTCTCTTACGCGATTCCTGAAACAAAAGCCAACCAAGGAATTCCTTGGCTGGCAATCCTGGCAGGTGTTGCACTCCTCGCTCTTATTTTTCTCATCGCCTCAAGGCTTAAAAAACACCCTCTCGCCGGGGAACGCGAATTACCAAAAAAGAAGCAAGACCCTTGGAGGGAGATACTCTTCCTGGTCTCAAGGGCGAGGGCTCTTTATGAGAATGGCAGGGAGAGGGATGCAATTGTGGCCCTTGCTTTCGCAATGAGAAGGTATGTTTTGTTGGCTTTCTCTTTGGGCGAAGAGCCAACGAACGAGCACGCATCAACAGTTCTCAGAGAAAATGGGTTCAGGAAGCTGGCAGAGATGCTCAAGACAGCAACCCTCGTTGAGTTCGCCAAGGTGAGGCCTGAGAAGGGCTTCTTCAAGGCGTTTCTTGAGGAGGCAGAGAGAATGATAAGCAGGGTGAGAAGCCAGAGAGAGCACTCAAAAGCTTTGCAGTAATCCATTACATTTTTATTTTCCTGTTTCTTGCCAGGAGTAAATGGATGCAGAACCAGAACCTCGCAGCGCGCAGCCAAGAACAGCCCTGGTTGTTTCTTCGAGGGATGAGGCAGGAGTCACGATAAGGGAAGCCCTTGTGTCCCTTCTCAGGCAGGCAGGAGGCTCTCTCTCGCCCCTTGCCACCAGCGCCAGGCCCCGCGACTCCACGAAACACCTGCTTCCCCAACCAACAGAACGCGGCCTGAAATCAGGCCATCTTGAGCTTGAACACTCGTATTCCTTCGCAGGAGGGCTGCAGAGCATTTACGATGCTGCTCACGGCGCCGAAACTGCTCCTGAGGAAGCCGGGACAAACCCGCGTGCTGAAGAAACGCTTTCCCGCTCTTCCCCCGAACCCTTGCCCTCCGCAGAAGCGCCCCCTCTCTTTTTCTCGCTCTTCACAGTCAAACCTGGACTTATATGGCTTGATTCCCCGGAAAAGCTGATATGTGCGGACAGATTCATATTTCTCTCAAAGCACGCCTCAAGATCCGGAATTCCCACCCTAACTGTTCACTCAATCGGGAACTGGGGACCTTCTGATTTCGGGGGCCGCCCAGGCACGCTTGTGCCGACAATTCCCGGGCTGATGAAGCTTGCCCTGCTTTTTCTCAAGAAATGCTCTGAGCCGATAAGCTATGAGGCTGTGCAGGAGGCAACCCACCACGGCCCCTACTCAGCAAAGCCCACGCTCTTCGTGGAGATTGGCTCGGCTGAGAGGGAGTGGAGGGACGAGAGGGCCGCAGCACAGCTCGCAAAGGCGCTTATGATGGCGCTTGTGGCAGAATCAAGGGGTTTCAGCCTGCAACGCAGCAGCCAGTATTTTGGTTATGCGCCTGCTGGCTCCCCTGAATCAGGTGGAGAGGGCGAATCCCGTTCTTTTCCTTCGAGGCCCTGCGACTTCATCCCCGCAGTCGGCTTGGGGGGCCCCCACACCATGCCTAATTTTGAGAAGGTTTCTCTGGGAAGCGAATACTGCATAGCGTATTCGTGTGCAAAGCACAACCTTCAATACCTCGCTCCTGAGATTCTTATGAGCGCATTGGGGCTGGCCGTGGGGTGTGAAAAGAATTGGGAAAAAGCCCGCCCAGCGAGCTCGCCTAGCTCAACCAACCAAGAAAAGAGGGCGGGGAGAGACTCTGAGGCGGATTTTTCTTCTGAAAAAGCGGGTGTTGCGATAATACTTGACTGGAAGGGGCTGGGGAAGGAAAAAAGCAGAGTGTTAGAGGTAGTGGAGGCTGTTAAAGGAGCGTGGAATTCGCAGGGTCTGGGGGCTCTGGAGGTTCTGAGAACAAGCAGTTTCTGATGCTTTTTTTGCCAGTTTTGGCAAGCAAGGGCTAATTCCCTGAAACAAGCTGTCAAGAAAC
>CAYVGP010000033.1:0-9267 GCA_964451135.1 uncultured Methanosarcinales archaeon | reverse complement strand
CCCGGCAGCATTGTTATTTGCAGGGGAAGCGTTTGCTTCAATGCCTCTTCTCCTCGGGCGAGAATATCATGGATTTATTTCACGCCTGCCGAGCCAGAGGACTCGCTTAGGCGAATCAGCAGTGTTGAAAAAGGAAAGGTGTTCGGGATTTATGGAACTGTGCAGAACGCAGGATTTTACCACGGTGTTTCTGTAGGGGCTCCGCAGGGATGCAGGTTTGTTCAGACAGATTCAGAGTTCAGCAGGATTGCCCATTACTTTAACTCCAGCAATCACAATTTCAAATTTATCGGCTACAAATGCGACAAGCCGGGAAAATACACCTTTCAGGCCGAGCTGTTCAGCCCAAACGAGGGGCTTATTGAGACCGTCGAGAACACAATAATTGTTACTGGCGATAAGGAGGAGTGCGACTCTGACTTTGTTGTAGCTGTAACCCCTGTTTGTTACACAGGGAGCGAGCTGGAATCTGTTGGGGACGGGAACAGGATTTGCGAGCAGACTTTTGGAGAGGGATGGAGATGGGCAGAGTTTCATGATCAGAGCCAGTGGCGGTTTAGCAACGTGAAGCTCAAGGGAGAAAAGCCGAGGGACAGGTTCTGGGTGTGGATACACGACCAAAAGGCAAACTGCTTCAACAACGACTACGGGATGACATGGGGCATGTACAGGCCTGATGAGTACGTTGAGGGCTCGTGCGCCTCTTTCGGGTGCGGAGCAGATATAGGCTTTGAGGAGAAAAAGCCGGGATTGAGGTGGGGGTACAACAGCGACGGCAGCCCCTCATGCGAGCCTTACAAGGGAGATACCTCCTGCGATGCATGCAGGCAAATCATGTGCATATACAGCAAGGAAAAACCCCTGCCTGACCTTGTAATAAACCGCATAAATTTCGTGCCGGACAAGATTGCGCCAGGACAAAAAGCAAAAGTCATCGTTGAGGTGATGAACAGAGGAAAGGCAAAGGCAAACGGCTTTTTCGTTGCCCTAGAACGCACACGCCTCTCTGCTCCAGCGAGGCAAGGGAGTGGTGGTAAAACAATGCCGCCAGTGTCTGTTCTTAAAGTCTTGGCTGCTGACGACCTTGAGCCGGGCCAAGCCACAGAGATTGATTTCGGAAGATTCACCTTCAACAGAAACTTTAACTCTGTTTATGCAGTCGCTGACTACGACGGCAGCATTGCTGAGTCAAACGAGGCGAACAACAGAAGATCAGCAACGATTCGTTTCACAGAAGACCAAGGTCCGCTAGAGGTGCGCCTTTCCACTGACAAATCAGAATATGTTCCTGGAGAGTCAGTAATGTTTTCAATAGCTCTGTCAGGAGGGGGAATCGCGCAGCTGGAAAAAAGCGTTTCCCTGTCATTGACAGGGCCGAACACAAGAACGCTTGTTCCAACATACCTGAAAGGATGCGTGCAGCCGCAGTGCGTAACAACCCCCTGCAATGCTATTTGCAGCTACACAGCAGAGTACAATATACCGAAAGAGGAGAGGTATCGGGGAAGATACACAGCAACTGCTGTGGCGGAGACAGAGAGGGGGCTTTACGGCAAGGCATCAACTTCCTTCAGCGTCTCAGGAGAGGTTGAGCGCAAAAAACTTGTAAAGCTCGGAGAGCGCTTTGTGCTTGAAAAAGGAACGACTGCGATTGTGACTGACTACGGGGCAATGTCACTCAAGCTGGTTGAGATGGCTCCCAAGATGTGCAACAGGGAGGTTTGCAGGGCTGCTGCGATAACAATTGAGGTGAGCCGCCCACGTAGGGGTTCCCGCGCCTCTCCGCTTGCTGTTTCAGCTGCGGCGGTGACAGAGATGCCCCCCCTAACTTCCTTGCTTCTTGATCTTTATGAAGGTCAGACAAAAGAAGCATTCGGCGCAAGCATCACCTTTATGCAGATGGGCGAGGAAGGGCCTGTCTTGCTTGTTAATGCCCCTATGCAGTCATTGGGGGTTTCCCTTAAAATAACTCCCAGAACGCAGTCTGTTCCCAAGGGAAAAATAGCGAGGTACACGCTTCACATAGAAGACAACACCCCAACCACTTGTGTGTGCTCCTCTGATGATGAGCAGTGCGTGTGCCCTGCGTACAGAACCCTTCAAATAGAGATTGAGGGACTCCCCTTTAAGCTGGATTATCCCAGGACTGTGAGAGTACAGCAGGGCATCCCCATGTCAGTGGGAGTGGATGTTTATACATCCTCGTTTGCAAATGAGCAGGAGGCGATTCCTGAAAATTCCCCGGTTGAGCAGCCAGCGGCCTCTGGCTCGTATCCTGATGAACCGGCCTCTCCGGCAACAGGAGCTGCTGTGGCTGATGTCGCAACACTGCAGGTTCCGCCACCAATTGGCACATATCGCTTTGTTGTGACCCTCAGGGACTCGTCAGGCAGGGCGCTTGCAGAAGACTCGGCTTCTCTCAGGGTGCTTGCTCCCAAGCCACCGGTTCCAGTCCCCCCTGAGCTTCCTCTTCCGGGCAGGACACGCACCTACTCTTTGTCAGAGGGCTGGAACCTTTTGAGCGTCCCGGGCCAGCTTAAGGACTTCAAAGACCTTGAGTGCGCAAGCAACGCAAGGGAGCCGGTTGCATTCATTTACGTGAAGGAGCTTGGCAAATACATGAGCTTTGAGGAGGCAGAGAAATACCTGGGGAAGCAGCTTTTCAGCTATCTTTCAGACACCTCCTTCTGGGTGTATTCCTTTGGGAAGTGTTCCTTTGATGCCTATTATGACAAGGCAGAAGACCGGATAAGCGTCTCACAGGGCTGGAACTTCATGCCTGTCAGGGAGTCGTATGTTGGGCAGAGCCTTTCATCGCTGCTTAACGACTGCGATCCCGAGGCAGTTTTCGGATGGAACTCTGCGTCGCAGAAATGGGAGAGGTACGGAAACGAGAGGGTTTTCTCAAGCAGGGACATCGGCGCAGGATTCATACTTAATTCGGGGAATGAGTGTCTCTTTGGTGGCCAGCCCCACCTTGGCTCAGTTCCGCCCCCTCCTCCCCTCCCTGACTTGGGGGTTTCGGGGTGAGCAAGTTGGCAAGTAGTGCGAAAGCAGCACTCTTGCTTGCTGTCATCCTGGCAGCAGGAGTGGTTGTGCAGGGCTGCTCAACGAAGAAGGCGTGCGAGACAGGGCTTTACGACCAGGAGGGAAAATGCTGCGAAGAGGTGTGCAACAAGGAATGCCCGTCTGGTTACGTGCAGGGCTCTTGCAGATGCGAGTGCAGGGAAGAGGGAAGCGTTTTCGGAGACGCAGGCGGAATTGAGCCGCCTCCCCTGCCCCAGTAACACAAGGATTAGGAATCAAGGTTGCCCGCGTAATCTGCCAGCATTTCCTTCAGCTGCGAGTCCGCGTCCTGCCAAGGCACAAGAGTCACGGATTTTTCCCCTTTCCTCAGGCTCTTCCATGCCCTTCTGACTGACTTGGAGAAGTTATCAACAGTTCTTTTTTCCCTCAAGGTGTTGTAATAGTAACCTTCTATGGCGCTCTCTTCTGATGATTCTTTTATTGCCATGTCAGAGTACTTCTTGTAAAGAACAGAGAGCCGGTCCATGAATTCCCTGTCAACAGTCCCTTTCCCTGCCCGTTGCTCTATTTCGCTTAGCACAGCCCTTGTTATCACGTTTGCCATCTTAAGAAGCCCTCTGTCAGGTTTTTTTACTGAGAGTGGCTGGTGCTTGTGGTCGTACATGCCGAGGTTGACCTGCGCGACGTTGAGGTTGTTTTCATGTATCCATGCTAGTATTCCTATCTCCATCGCCCAGTCCGGCTTAATGGGCATCTTGGGAACTGTCCTCTCGTTCACAACAAACTCTCCTGCTAGCGGGTACTCGTACCAGAGAAGGTCGTCAAGATAGCTGAGAATTCTTCTTCTTGTGTCGTCTCCTGTTTTTTTTGCAAGAAATGCAGGAGGGTTGCTGTACATCTCCTTAAGGGAGCGAAGAAGCGGATTCACCAAGAGGCGCCGCACCCTTCCCCTGAGTTCTTTCCCCTTCTTTGTTCTTGTGACTCTTTTGTAGTATGCCTTGGTGTAGTGCGTGGAGGGGTCTTTTATGCGGGGATACGCCATCCTAAGAAGAAACTCCTCAGAGAATACGCCTTTTCTTATGTCTGAGTCAAAAAACATTGCGCTTTTTTCAGGGAAAAGCAAAGAGTAAACCCCTAGGAGGCCCCATGCGTTCCTTCCCTTCCCCTGTGGAACAGGCGAACCTATCTGCTCCTCAAGCCCCTCGTAGATTTTCTTCATCTTTTCTGAGCTGTTGTTGAGAACCAAAGCACTTGGAATATGCCTCTGTATCAGCTGTTTAGCTTCCTTGAACTCTTCCGAGCCGGCGCTGTCTATTCCGTAAACAACCGGCCTTAAATAAGGGGTTTTCTCCAGCACTTTCAGAATGTTCCTGTTCGCAGGGCTTATTGAGTCCTTGTACGTCGCGCATATAGCAACCCCTAAATCTTTGAGATTCTCATGGCGCGCTACCTCCTTGGTGTTCACGTCGAGGTACGTGACTCTTCGGGTGTAAATGCCCATAAAAAAGCGGAAACAGGCACAATTTAAATACTTTTCACTTTTGAGTGGTTTCAAAACTTTCAAAACCTATTTAAACAATGAGGGGGATGGGATGCGCATGGAAAAAGAGGGCTCCAAGGAAGGCGAGGAATTTCATAAAGCAGTCAAAGAACTGAAAGAGGCAGTTGAGCGCATAAACCAGGCAGTTGAGCCTCATGTTGCGGAGGCCTCAGCGGGCTGGGGCTCAAATCCTCTGTTTTCCTTCAAGCTTGAGGTCCACAGGCAGCTCCTTTCCCTTGTTGAGGAGCAGAAGAAGCTCTCAGAGGGGATAGTGGCGCTGCTTCAGGCAATAGACGACTATGCAGAGAAAAAGAAGAGCAGGCCTCCGATTCCGCCCCCGCCTTCCCCCGGCTCCTAGTTTTTGGAAAATAATGCAGCTAGAACCCAAAACTTTAAATATGAAATAAGTTTAGAATTGGTAAGTTACAAAATTACAAAAAAGCGGTGATGCGTTTGGCTGGAAAAAAGGGAGAAAAGTCTCTGCAGATGATTTTTGGCTTGTTCATACTCCTGATAATATCACTCGTCGTTCTCAGCCTGTTCTTCAAGTTCACTGAAAAGAGCAGCTCTACGATGTCCTCAACAGGCAAGGAGTACTTTGCCAAGGCAGCAGTTGACAAGGCTATACAGGAATGCCAGGTGTTGTGCGAGTCAATTGAGGACGTCAACACAGCAATAGAGTTCTGCAAGAAGTACCAGAGCATTGACTGGGACGGCGACAACCTTTTAAACAGCAAGGTCTCTTACGGAAGATGGGACTTCTGCGAAGACAAGGTTCCCTGCTTCGTGCTGGTGGACAACTGCAAGGAGGGCATATACAACGGGGAGGGCTGTAATTCTCTCCTTGACCAATATCGGGATGACTTTTATGAGTCCCTCTACAACGAACCTAATGGTAACATTGAGGAAGGCACCTGTGGCTTAGATCCCAACTCCCCCGGAAACTGGAAGATGGTGTTTGGGTTTAACAACCCCCCTAATCCGTCGCCTTAATTCTTTGGTGGCTTTTTTTGAGTTGTCTTCGTTGTTGCGGAGGCCTTCTCTTAAAAAACGCAGCAGCTTATGAAGGGCAATGCTTAAATATTTAAGGGCATAATAAGTGTTGCATGAAACAAAAAGGGGCGACGCTTGTTCAGTTCGTGCTGCTGCTGGCTCTCCTCGTCATCTCTGTATTTGTGATGCTCTCGCTCAAGAAAGTCTTCTTCTGGCAGGCAAAGAACGTTGAGACAGACGTGGCGGAGGGCATAATAAACACTTTGTCGCAGGAAATAGAGCGGGCGCAGAGCTATGCGCAGGAAACATCCTACAGAATAACCATCCCGTACAGCGCCGAGTACGTTGCGAACATATCAAGCGGCAAAATCACGCTGTTCTTTCCAGAAAGGGACGTGAGAGTGACAAAGCCCTTCATGATACCCAACGCAAACGTCGTGGACTCAACCTTCTCAAGCTCGGGAGTTGTTTACGTGTACAAGCTGGGAAGGAACATATATGTCTCAAACAACCTTACATGCAATAAGGACGACGACAAGTGCGACGTGGGATGCATAGTGGAGGGGGTGTGCGACCTGAAGTGCTACGTTGACAACACTTACGACGGGGTGTGCAACCCCTTCTGCGTTGACAGGTCGGGAGACGGGGTGATAAACGGAAGGGACATTGACGCAGTGTGCGACCCTGACTGCTACAACAACGAGAAGCAGGGATTCTTCTACGACCCTGACTGCCTCAAGAACGGGGACAACATCTGCGACCCTGACACTCACAACAGCAGGGATGGCTTCTGCGACAGGGACTGCCTGGGCACAAACGGGGTGTGCGACCCTGACTGCAAGGAGTATGATGCGGACTGCTCCCACAAGAACAACGGAAGGTGCGAGCTTGAGCTGGGCGAGAACTGCCTCTACTACCCAAGTGACTGCGCCTGTTCGCAGGGAACAACATGCAAGGCAGGATGCCCATTGTTCCCTGACACAGCGTTTGACGAAAAAGGCTGCGTACCTGACACATTGGTCAAGTACGAGGGCGATGCTGCTTCCTCTGGCTGCGAGTGCAACGGAAGCCTTGTGCTTGACTTCACAGGGCACTGCTGCCCGGAAAACACCTACTTCAGAGGAGGGAGATGCGTACCCTTTGACAACGACGGAATCTGCAACACCACTTCCCCTTATTTTCCTGCGGAGAACTGCGCCAACTCAGGAGACTGCTCGTGCTCAGGGGGAGAGGTATGCTGCCCCCACTCCCCCACCTCTGCGCAGAACGGCTGCGCGGCAATCCAGACAGGAACAGGGCTCAATGCGCTGTGCGGGTGCAACGAGCAGTGCTCAACCGGCAAGTGCTCCAACGGCCACTGCTGCGAAAAGGGCTACGAGTGGAACGGCTCGCAATGCGTGCTGGACTGCAGCGACTGCACCAACCCGGACATATTTGCCTTGTGCCCGAACTGCAACTGCCAGCTCTACACAGGAGAAACTGATCCCTGCAACGCAGGAGAGTCCTGCTGCCCGAACGCAGGCGGAGCCAATGCAGACACAGGATGCATTACAGGAGAAAACTATGCAGTGGGGCAAAGCTGCGACTGCGACAACCAGTGCGGCAATGAGAACAATCAGATGGTGTGCTCAAGGGGGCACTGCTGCCCGGTTGAGGTTTTTCAAGACAACAGAAGCTTAATCGAGTGGGGGTATTTTAACGGTAATTGTTACAGGTATGTTGTCTGGTATGATGGAGATATTCGCCCAGATAATATAGTTGGCTCTAAGTGTGGCGGCCCAGTCTTGCTTGGCGGTAATTGCCAACAGGTAATCACCTCAAATATTTGTAATGATCCCAATGGGAATTGGTGGCGACCTGTTCTTGACTGTGCAAGGAGAGCCAGACCTGAAATTAACGACATTCCCTCAATAATCGTAGTGACTAACTCTTCAGGACCCTGTTTTCTTCCCTCTGGTCGTGAATACAGGGAGAGGCTAAATGGTTTGGGTGTGGCAAGGGACACTCCTGGGGACACTTTGGCAATAATTTATGCTCAAGATGAGAGAACTGTGGCAGACTTGCTTGATCTTTTGAGAGACAATGAAGGAGACCTTTCAGATGCGGATTTTAGGTGCAATTGATTTTTTTAAAGAAAAAGGGCTGTTGCTCTTTTTGCTTATGGCAGTGATAGCTCTCACTCAAGACTCACACGCATACTCAATCTGCGGGGACAACATATGCGGCAACGCGGAGTCGTCGTTTTCCTGCCCTAGGGACTGCCCGAAGGCAGGGGGCGACCGCTACTGCGAAGCTGAGAGGGACGGGCTGTGCGACGTTGACTGCTACGGAGACGACCCGGACTGCGGGAATTACGAGCAGGGGCTGGTCACGGCCAGAACACAAAACACCAGAGCCAGCTCAGGCAGCTTCCTGCTGAAAGGCGCGCTTTTTCTGGCATCTTTGCTTGTTGTGGCTGGAATAGTGTTTTTCGTGCTAAAAAAAGTGAAAGAGGGGAGGCGGCCGCCTCCAACGTCCTACCTGGGAATGCAGCAGCCCGGCCAGAACTATTACGCCAACCAAAACCCTGAAACGAGGTACTGGAGATGACTGAAAAATCAAGGAAAGGAGCGATATCTCTTTCAACGCAGTCCCTCTACGCCATATTCCTCGTCATATTTGTCGCATTCGTGGCTTTCTCTGTTGTGAGCTCAAGGACATCTGTTCTTGAGCAAAGAAACAAGTTTACTGCCTACGATGACTCGTTGAGGCTTCTCACTGCGCTGATAAACAGCCCCTGCCTCGTGGTTGACTATTTTCAGGAAACAAAGGGAGGCAACCCGAGGAACTACCAGGTAGGCACAAAGGGCTATCTCAGCGTTGACAAGCTGAACCTCCTCCACAACGAGAACAAGGACGTATACTGCGTGGACAACTTCAGGTTCCTCTACACCCTTGACATAGAGGACTTGTTCAACCGGAAAACATGGCGCCTCGGGCTCAGGGCGAGGCCAGGGTGGATAACTGAGTCAATAGACTCCGCAAACTCAGAGGAGATGTATTTCACAAGGTCGTTTCCAATAGCCCTGAACTACAACTTTCAGGAGATACACCCGGGGTATGCGACGCTGACTGTGTATGCGGGAACCATACCCTCCTTTTACGGCTCAATAAAGCTGGCGTGCGTCACAAGAGAAAGCGCGACCCTGCCAATCAAGCTGAGGAGAACCGTGAGGTACAACTCCACTGACGCGAGGTTCTGCGTCAACAGCGAGTGCTTCTTTTCCTTTTTCCCTTGCAGGGTGAAAAATTTCTCCCTTGCGCCGGGCTCCCACATACTCTTTCTTAAATACCTTAACAACACGCTGGAGGTGGTCTCCTAGTGAAGAAAAAAAAGGGGCAGATGCAGGAGTTCCTTGCAATAATGCTCCTTGTGCTGGGCATTGTTCTCTTTGTTGTTTTTGACAGGCTCTCATCCACCGAGGCAGACATCCAGAAGGCTGAAACAAGCTACTTTGCTTATTCAAAGGAGAACCTGTGGACAGGCGCGAACATAATGCTTTACTCAACCTTCAACGGAAAGATGATGGTGGAGCTTCTCGGCTACTACGTCTGCACCAACAACGAACTGATTTCCTTCGGAAATAACAGAAACATTAATATATCAGAAGTCATAGTAACTGTTCTGGACAAATATTACGGTCCAGGGCGATGGGCTCTGAGCCTAA
>CAYVGP010000032.1:0-9380 GCA_964451135.1 uncultured Methanosarcinales archaeon | reverse complement strand
AGCACTATGACAAGGTGCTGCGTGGGCGTCAGCCCCAGAAACCTGGGGTCAGTTGATTCTATTCTGAAAAAGTCAAGAATAATTCTCTGAACAGAGTAAAGCTGCACGTATGCAAGGAAGAGAAAGCCCTCAAACCAGCGCGCTTTTTTGAGATTGTATATTATTGCGCCTATTATTATCAGGCCGGCGATTTCGTACAGCACTACGGGGTGGCGCAGCGCCCCGTCAAGGTAAATCGCCCAGGGAAGCTCCGCAGGCTTGCCGGGGTGCCCTCCGGTGAGGTAGTCCCCCACCCTGCCCAGAATGTGGCCAACGATGAGGGGGAGGGTGAGCAGGTCTGCGAACTTCCAGAAGCCGAGACTGTTTTTTTTGAGGTAAATGTAGCCAGCGATGAGCGCCCCGATGAAGCCGCCGAAGAACGCGAGGCCACCTTCCCACACCTTGAACACGTCCCAGAACGCGAGGGGCGCTCCCTCGGGCCAGTAAAAGAACACGTAAAACAGCCGAGCCCCTATGATTGAGCCGATGAGGATGTACAAAACAAGGCTTTCAACAACTTCTTCCCTGATGCCTTTTTTCTTGGCTTCCCTCACTGCCAGCCATGTTGCTGCGATAAAGCCAAGGGCGAACATGACCCCGTACATGTTGATGTGCAGGGGGCCTAGCTCAAACGCAGGGATTACTTTGTAGGGTATCATAGCGGAATCTGCACCCCCAGCTGTTTCAGCAAGAAGTCATAAAGCACAAGAATAATCAGTATGAGAAAGACGAACATGAAAACAAAATAAGCCAGCCTCACTTTCTGGTACTGCTTCCTCTTCAGCGTAACGTCGTATATTTCGTCAGCAAGGTATATTGAGAAGAAAGTCCCTATTGCTGACAACACAATAACGCTCCAAAAGGGCCACGGCTGGGTGAAGATGTGGTGGAACAGCCTCAGGATTATTGTTTTCTGGTATGCTTGGGGGTTTAAAAGAAAAACCGCGATGTTGAGCGATATGCTGAAAGCCCACACGAACATTTCGGAAAAAATCATTCTCACCTTGGTTATGAGGCGTATGGGGAAGTCGAGGAGAAAGCCGGCGTCTGCTATGGGGGTGCAAAGAACGAAGAAAGTCCATGTGAGAAGGGTGATTAAGAAGCCGTCTGCTGCGCCGTACTGAAACGAGATGAAGGTGAAGTAGGCAATCACAACTAGGAGCATCAGCACGAACTTGACAACGGTTTCCTTTTTGTTTTCCATCTTAACCACGCTCTCCGATTTCAGCATGCTTTGCGGGCTTTAGCCGGTTTTGTTCATTCCCCGGCAGCTGCGGTATGCGCAGGGTTTTGGGGCTGCTGCCTGCAGGGGTTCTCGTGTTCAGACCTGCCATGCGCAGGCGCTCCGCTATTTTTTCCCCACCAACACAATTCCCCAGAGCAAAATCCCCGCGGTGAGCGCCACATTCAAAAAATGAATCCCGTGTTTTGCAATGAAAGCTGTGAAGATGAAATAAGCAACAGCAAAGGCTATCAAGTAATAGCCCTTTCTTTTCTCGCTCATGTTTTTTTGCTCTCCCATTGCTCTCGCCCTTTTTTCGCACCATGTCTTCAGGGAAAGCGCGCGTGTTCGTTGCTGAATCTTCCTGGGTCTAAAGGGCGCCTCCTAAAACCTCTCGTATCTCTTGAGCCCGAACCTCGCTATCGGCTTAAAGCTGAGAAGCCTTGAAAAAAAGTTCACTGCCGCGGTGGGAGGGTCCCTCATCCTTCTTTGGACCTTGAGCAGGTAATCGTAGTACTTCTTGTTCTTCAAGCAAAAAGCGGCGTATCTCCTTTTTCCCTCTTCAAGGGGCATCTCGTTTCTGATGATTTTCTGGATTATGTTTCCGCACTGAATTCCTGCCCTTATTGCGGGCCTTATCCCCTCCGCGGTCAGGGGAAGCACGTTTGCGACAGCGTCCCCCACCACGAAGACGTTTTGAATGACGGGCTTTCTGAGCTGGTACGGTATGAAGTTTCCGTGGGTCTCCCCCACTTTCAGGCCGTAGCTCCTCACAAAGCCGTCCAGGGACTGCATCAGCTTCGGGTTCTTTCCGTAGCTCGCGACGCCGAACCTGGATTTTTTTCCTGCTGGAAAAAGCCATGCAGCCCCGTTCTCAACGATTCTGTTGTCTATGAAGAACCTCAGCTTGTCGTCCTTGTAGGGCAGCTCGGTTTCAACCCCCACGCTCAGCTTTTTCATGTCAACAAACTTTTTGTCAATGGAGCTTGCAAGCACAGCAGACCATCCGCTGCAATCAACAAAAACTTTCGCTTTGTACCTTCCCTTGGATGTCCTTACCGAGCCGTTCTCAATCCCGACAACCCTCTCTTTTCTGAACTCTGCATCAGTCTGCTTGAACAACTCCCTGCAGAACCTGGAGTAGTCAATCGTGCAGAAGGTGTCAACAAGGGGTATGTGGAATGTTTTGTTCTTTGTGTGCATTGCAGCAGTGTCAAAGGTTTGCAGTATTGATTTCCCGCACCCTATGCTTTCCACGAATTTTGTTATGCTTCCGCACGCAGAGGTCACGTTCGTGCCTATCTCTTTTCTGTCAAGCAAAAGCACCCTGCCTTTCAGCCTGCTTGCAACTGCCAGGCCTGCGAAGCTTGCCCCGGCAATTATTACGTCGTATTTTTCCATTTTCCCGGTTTTTGAGCGCCCTGAATCAGGAAGCTGCGAGTCTTGAGCCATGGGAACGCTTGATATTAAAAAATCTTGCGAAGCGGCCCGCTTGGGCTCATATGCCCAGCTTGGCTCTCAATTCCTCTTCTTTCGGCACTCCTGTGAACTCCAGCTTCCCGTCAATGACGATTCCAGGCGCAGTCATCACCTGGTACTTTTGCAGCATTTCAGGGTGCTGGGTGATGTCCACAACCTCGTACTTCACATTCATCTCGTCAAGCATTTTCTCCACGCGGGCGCAGCTCCCGCACCCCGGAGTCGTCAGTATTTGCACCTCTGCCATTTTGCCCACCTCCCTGCTTTAACAACCCTACGTTTCCGTCTTGTTGTCTTCCTTAAGGAACTGCTCAGGGTTTTCCTTGAACGCCCACTGGCACGTCGGGCTGCAAAAGTAGTACGTTTTCCCGTTGTGCTCTGTTTTGGCTGCTTTTTCCTCGTCCACATCCATGCCACAGACAACATCCTTTGCCATTGTTTTCACCTCCAATCATTATACCTCATTCGGCCAGCCACCCGATAATCTCGTCCATGAGCCCCGGCTTTGCGAACATGCTGGTTCCGTGGCCGGCATTACTCAGCCTTAAAAACCTCTTTTCCCCGGGGGATTCCTCAAAGAGCTTTTCAGATGAGGCGAAGGAGTAGCTGTCCTCCCCGCTTGCGACTATGAGCACCTTGTTCTTGTACTCCCTGACTGAGTCGCCTGTTGACACTCCCCTGTAGTTGAGCCCTGGCGACAGCAAAACTATTTTTTTTATTGAATCGTCCGCTGCAGCGTAATTCAGGACAGTGTTCGCCCCGATGCTTGCTCCCACAAGATAAACCTCGCTGAAGCCCTTCCCTGAGAGAAAGGCCTTTGCCGCCTTGACGTCAAGGACCATGCTGTTGAAGTCCTTTTCCGAAAAATCATTCCAGTCCAGGTCGGACTCCCCGTGCCCCCTGGAGTCTACGCTTAAAACCCCGAAGCGCCTGTTCAGGCGCAAGGCGAATTCGTTGTAACTCTGCCTGTTGCTGTTCAGCATGTGCACGAGTATGACCGCATTGTTTGATTCCTTTGGGTAAAAGCTGGCTTTGAGGGTGACGCCGTCCTCTGTCGCGAGCACCACGGCTTGGCCCGCAGCGCTTCCGGAGCCGGCTTCTTCTGTGGCAACCCTGCCGCACCCTGCAACGATGAGGAGCGCAGCTCCGAGCGCGAGATACCTTCCCAGCATTCTTTGTTTCCCCCGTGCCTCACCTGCAGTATTTTTCCAGGGCAAAGTTGTGAATCCACGCTATTATTGCGCCCCCAAGAGCGCCGCAGATTGTTCCCCAGAAGAGCCCTATGAAGCTGCCTCGGAGAGTGGCCTCAAACCCGGGGTACAGGGTTGCGAGTATTCTTAAAAACTCAGGGCTGAACCAAAACACCCTGACATTTGCCATGGAGAGCAGCCCTAACAAAAAGACATATATTCCCCACAGCAGCCCCAGGGAGATTGCCAGGGCCTTGGGGCTCAGTTTCCCGCACTCCGCTTTTTCATTTGCCATTTTTTCAGCCTCTTGCTTTTCATTGAAAAACCCCGTAATGAGATTTTGTTATCTGCTCTTGGCAAGGTGCCTTGCTGCCTTCAGCAACGCAGTTACCCCCATTCCCGCGCTTATAACGTACTGGTACTCGTGAACGTCGCTGCAGTCGCCGACAGCGTAGATGGAGTCGTCTTCCCTGCCGTTGATGAAGCATCTTGCCCAGCGGTCAACCTTGATGTGGTTGTGCTCGTCCATGTCAACAACACCCTTAACGAAGTCTATGCTTGGAATCCTGCCAATCTCGATTATCACTGCATTCACCGCAATCTGTTTCTCTTTCCCGTCCTGCTCGTATACAACTCCGGAAACAAACTCCGCCCCTTTTATTTCCTTTACAGAAGCCCGGGTTATTATGCTGAGGTTCCGCAGCTTGGCAACCTTCTCCAGCAGGTACTCGTGCCCCTTCATCTCAGGGTTGACTGTTATCAGGTATATCCTGCCTGCGATGCGGGACATGAAGTCCGCTGCCTCCAGGGCGGAATTACCCCCGCCTACAATTGCCACGTCCTTGCCGGCAAACAAGGGCCCGTCGCAAACAGCGCAGTAAGTCACTCCTTTCCTTGCCAGCCTTTCTTCTCCCGGGACATTGAGCTTTCTGGGATGGGAGCCTGAGGCAATGATCACTGTTTTGGTCTCGTAACTTGACTTGTCTGTGGCGACTTCCCAGTTTTTGTTCTCCAGCTTTTTCAAAGAAACAACCCTTTCTTCCCTGACTTTCAGGTTGTTGAATTCCATCTGCTTGGAAAAGGTTTCAGCAAATTCCGCTCCTGTTGCCTTCACGACACCGGGATAGTTAAGGATTTCTCCTGACTCGTACATCTGCCCCCCTATCTCATCAGAAACAATGAGGTACTCCATTCTCTTTCGCGCAGCGTAGATGCCTGCTGAAATGCCGCCTATTCCTGCTCCGACTATGATTGTTTCGTATATCATTCTGCGCCGCCTCCCTTCTTCAGCCTCCTTTTGTTGAGGTAGTCCCACGCAATCGGAAGAGCTATGAGCAGGAGAAGCACCCACGGGGCGAACTTGGCAGGGATGAAGTCCTTTGCGTGCTCCTCGTCAGGCGGCGGGTGCGCGTCTTCTTCAGGCATTGCCTCGTGCTGGTGGTCCGCAGGGGTTCCGGGCGGCTCCTCGTGCTCTTCCATCTCCGCCACCTTTTTTCCTGCAACCATATCAACGACCTTGTTCCAGCCGCTGTGCACAACAGTTTCCTCGTACCAGCCGTGCGCTCCTCCCATTATGAAAATAACAGCCCCCAAGAGGACCAGGGACCACCCTATCACTCTCTTCACCTTGGTCATGTGCTTGAGTATGGAGGATGTTGCGTTTATTCCCAGAATCCCGAGGATTGAGAGAAACACCAAGGGGGTGGCTCTTCCGACGCCGTGAATGAGGCCAAGCCACGCCCCGACAAGGACGCTTCCTTTGACTGCAATGTCGCCAAGGAGCACGTAAAACAGGGGGTTCGGGCACCCCACGCCGGCGTTTCCCAGGAACAGGCCGAGGAAAAACGCTTTGCTGTAGTCCTTTCTTTTTTCTATGAACTTGGGGGTGCGGGCGTAAGTCGGCATCTCGAGCTTCAGCAGGCCCAGCTCAGAAAGCCCGAAGAGCAATGCAGCGATTCCCCCCACCATGAACAAAACCTTGCTCACAGTCCCTGCCTGGCTTGCTGCCTGGTCCAGCCCCATGGCGCTGCCTGCGAGCGCAATGAACACGCCGTAGAGCGCTATGGTTATGGAGAGCCCCAGCCCGAAAAGCAGGGCCATCCCCAGCCCTTTCCTGTATCCCTTCCCCATGCTTAAGGGAACAATGATGAATGCGAGGGGCAGGGTGCAGGGAAGCACAATCATTGAGATGCCCGCAACATAGGCAAAGGCAAGGTCCACGCTGTTCTTGGACATCCCGAACAAGTAAAAAATGCTCGCAGTGATTATTGCGAAGATGAAGAGGGCTATGCCTGCAAAGATTTTCCTTTCCCTTTTGTCGTTTACGCTGGTTTCATCCATTTTCCTGTTCACAAAACCCCCTGATTTTTCCCTTTTGAAGCCCTGTTTCAGGGCATATGGTTCGGCTCAAGCCCGCCTGCTCGGGCGCGGATTTCTTGCCTGATTCCGCTAGTCGCAGCACGAGTGCTTCTCTGACTTTTCTCCGCCCTCTTCCTTTCCTTCCGTCTCCTTGCAGCAGTCCTTCTCTTCTTTTTCCCCGTGTTTTGAGTTACCGCAACAGCATCCCATTTTTCTCACCTCGTCATTCGCCGCTATTTTCAACTTTTTTCCGCGCCTTTTTAAGTTTTGCTCTTTGAGGGCGCTGTCAAGCTAAGTGCCAAACTATGCGGATGTAAATCTGGCTTTTCCCTGATAAGCCAAGCCTCTGCCGGACCCAAGACCTAACCGGCTTCACCCTCTTTGAGCGGCCCCGGGAAAGGTGTTGCGCCCGCGGAGCTCTGCCGAGGACTCCTATGGCTTGCCGGCGGGAAAAGAGACCTGGTGAGGCTCAGGGCCAATATCTATTTCCGACTCAACAGAGTTTGTCGCTGTGCTGATTACGTAAACCTTCCCCTGTTCCTCGCTGTTGGCATAGACCTTTCCGCCGTCAGGAGTTACCTCTATGTGCGAAACCTCTGCCCCGACATTAACAGTGGTGATGAGTTCCAGCGTGGCAGTGGATATGACTGAAACGCTTTTGCCCTCTGAGTTGGAGACATACACCTTGTCGCCCTGCGGCCTCACCGCGATCCCGTGGGGCGATTCCCCCACAGGAATTGTTTTTATCACTTCGCCAGTTTCCGCATCCACGACAGAAACGCTGTCAGCGCCGCCTTCGGCAACGTAAACCCTGCGCCCGTCAGGGCTCACTGCGACGTGGTCAGGCCTTAGGCCGGTGCTTGTCTTCTTCACGACCTTCTCTGCTTTCAGGTCAACAACCGCAAGGGTGTCCTCTCCCTTGTTTGTCACGTAAGCTATGTTTCCGTCAGGGGAAACCGCGACGTAGTTCGGCACCTTGCCTGTTTCCACGAACCCGGTTTCTTCAAGGGCAGCAGCGTCAATGATGGATATGCCTGACTTTGAGGGAACTGTTGCAAGGACGTACCTGCTGTCAGGGGTGATTGCCATGTGGTGGGTTCCTCCCCCCACGTTTATCCTTTTGATGACGCTTCTCTTCCTGGTGCTTGTCACACTTATCTCGTCCGAGCCCATCTTCATCATCTTTTTCATGTCCATGGGCTCCTGCTGGTGGTCCGGCTCCATTATCATCTCCTTGGGCCCCATCCTTGTTGATGTTGTGAAGACATATTCCCCGTTTTTGCTCACCGCGATGCCGTGGGGGTTGTTTCCTGCGGGAAGCACGTCAGCGATTTTTCCCGAGGCGATGTCAACGACCTTTATAGTGTTGGCAGGCCCCATCGCGAAGTACGCTGCCTTTGCAGGGTCGTAGTCCTGCAGGGGCTGTGCAGGGACGTCAGGGCTCATCTCGTCCATCTCGTCTTTCTTTTTGTCGAGCAGCTCAAAGCCCTGTTTTTTCCACCCGTTCATGCCCCCTTCAAGGTTGTAAACATTCGTGTAGCCGAGCTCTGCAAGCTTTTCAGCAGCAACCCTGCTCATTGCCCCGCTTCTGCAGTAAAGAACTATCTTTTCGTCTTTCGGAAGGTTTATTTCCTCCCCAATCTTGTTGTAGGGGATGAAGAGGTCTGTTCCCGGTATCTCTCCCCCGTAGGGGATGTGCACGTTGATGAGCTTGAAGTCCTTTGACTTCATCATAGCGCCCAATTCCTCTGAATTAATGTTGGTGTATCCTGCCTTTCCCTGAGTCATGCTGCTTTCGCCCTCAGGGCTGTACTTCACAATAATCAGCGTGAGCACTATTGCTAAGCCCACTGCCGCCCAAAGAGTGTATTTTTTCGCGTTCATTATTTCCCTCCTGATTACGTGGTTTTGCCTGTTTTTTTGGCATCGTAGTATTTCCTGAACTTTTCGTAGCACACATCGCTGCAAAAAGACTTTGTTCCTTGTTTCGTCTTTATTGTCCTTGCAGGCCTGCCCCTGATTATCATGCTGCACAATGCGCAGTATTCTGCCGCAGTCGCATCGCTCAACAGCTCTTCCTCGCACAAGGGGCAGTCCTGCTTTTGTTTCATGCCCATCTGCAATTTATCTGTTTATTTAATAATTCCGCTTTATTTTCTTGACGTTCGGAGAAAAACACGAGGATTATTGATGTATTGTTGCCGAATGCGTTGTGAGAAAGTCTTTGCGCAGGAAAGCGTTTTTATTCCGCACGATTATATCTGCAACTGAAGAAGTTCGTCGGAGGCGTATTGTTTTCACATCCAACAATCCGATCTTGTCAATGACTCAACCAAAAACAGGTCTTTTTTGTCAATTTTCTGATGCCTTATTTATAAATGGCTTGTCAATTTATCAATCAGACATATCAATTTTTGAAGGTCATATTCTCTCATAAAAACAAGACGTGTTTTTATGAGGCCTAGAAACATTAAAAAATTGCGTTGCAATTTTTGGCGTGCCAAAAACGTAGTTTTTGAGCATCTTTGATTTCTTATGTTTCATTGTAAAGCACCTCATAGTATTGTATGTGATTGATCAGCGGATATCCTAAGTTGATTGCTGATTGCACTACCTTGTCTTCTTTCATCTTAAGTTCAGTTAAGAAGTCTTTATAAGTTATCTGGAATGTGCTTATCTTCATTGCTGTCAGCGCATCTCTTTCTTTTTCTGCTTTCTCTGCAGATATCTTCTTATTGGTTATGACGAGGGTGTCTATGTCAGAGCCTTCTTTGTATGTTCCTTTCGCAGTTGATCCGAAAAGCACTGCAAACACTGGTTTTTCAGGAAGATTGTCCAAATACGTTTTTATGGCGTTTCTTCTTATGCTTGGAAGCTTCTCAAACCGGTCAAGGTCAAACGCTTCAAATATGAAATAAGCCCTCAAACCTTTTTTAATAGAGTATTTCTTTAGGTTGCCGTCCTTCTCAGACTTCAGTATTTGGTCCTTTTCAAGGCTGCTCAAGAATCTTGACACGCTCGGCTCATGCAGCTTTGTCTGCCTTGCTATCTCTCTCAGATGGAGCCTTGCAGCTTTATCAGCATAGAACATA
>CAYVGP010000031.1:0-9748 GCA_964451135.1 uncultured Methanosarcinales archaeon | reverse complement strand
GATCTGAAAAGAAAAAGCGGAAAGCAATCACTTCCTTGCCTTCTCAACCTTGCCCCTGAGCAGGGCGTCAAGGCTCTGGTCATTCACCTTTATAACTCTCCATCTCACGCCGGGAATGTCTCCCTTCGCCCTTCCCATCTTTCCGCCTATGCACTCAATCACGACCTCGTCGTGCTCGTCTATGAGCTTGGTTGCGCCGTCGCCAGGGCAGAAAGCAGTGACCTGCTTGCCGTTCTTTATGAGCTGAACCCTCACGCACTTCCTCATGGCGGAATTGGGCTGCTTCGCCTCAAGCTGTATCTTTTCCAGAACTATTCCCTTTGCCTGGGAAGCCCCTCCAAGAGGGTCAGACTTCTTTTTAAGGTTGAGCGTTCTTTTGACGTACTTCTTGCTAAGCCAAAGGGACTTCTTGCGCCTCATCTTAAGGCGCTTTCCTGCGTTAAGCCCTCTTGCCTTTTTTGCCATGCTGTCATACCACCTTGATCTGGGTTATTGGGAAAAACCTCTGGACTATTTCCTCGGTTTCGCGGAGGTTTTGGAGGTTTCGCCCCATTAATAAACCTTTTGTTTTGGTGTCCTTGCCAGCAATGGTTATCTCCCCGTCCTCCATAGAGACTTCTTTCACCTCAAGGGGAGCAACGAGGTTCCTGACGAACTCCTCCGGCTTGGGGGAGAACTCCACTATCTTGACCTTTTTTCTGAGCATTGCCCCAAGCTTCCTGACGTTCTCAGCGCGCTTTCCTATCGCCTTGCCGAGAAAGCCCGGCTCAACAATGAAGACAGCAACGCCCTTCTTGGATACGAAGCAGTCTTTCGGGTGCGTCTTCGTCACTCTCTCAAAAAGACTCATGTATCTCATGAGGGCCAGGTCGTACTTGATTCGCGCCACATATCACACCTAGGACTTCGCAATTCCCACAACAGTTATTACAAAGGGCTTTTTACAGAGAAGACCCAGTTCGTCATTCGGCACGTCAAGAACAACTGCCTCAACATTGTCCAGTGAAGCTCTTGATAAGAGCTCCTTCTTAAGCTCAGGAGAGCAGTTGGAGGCCAAGAAAAGCTTTTTCAGCTTTCCCTGCATGAGATGCTTCTCAACCCTTTTTGCGCCCATTATCAGAGTTCCGTTCTCAAGAGCGTTCTTGATCTCAACAACTGGCGAATTTTCCTTTGATGCCATTCTCAACCACCTTTCTGAAGTTTATTATCAGCTCAACAAAGTTTTTGCTATTTCTTCTTAACCTTAGTAACAAGCCCCGGAAGCCCTGTTCCTATTGGGACCGGCTGGTTTATCATAACATTCTCAACAACAGAGTTCAGCCTGTCAACCTCGCCCACAAGGCTGGCAGCGACGATGTGGCGTATTGGCGTCTCAAAAGAGGCCCTTGCAAGCACGCTTGACTTCTCGCTCACAACTCCATATCTTGTGATGCCGTTCACCTCCCCGGAGACGCACATCGTGTCTGCCACAAGCATTATGTGCCTTATGTCAACGTTAAGCCCCTGGTTCTCTATTACCTTGTAGACCTCGTTCACAATTGCCTGCCTTGCCGCCTCTATGCCCAGAATCTTCCGTATCTCGTGGATGTCGTTGGTTGTTGTCCTCTCTGTGTCCACAAAGTCAAGCTTGAAAAGGTCCTTGAGGTTGGAGCCGAAGGTGATGACAACGTACTCATCTCCCCTTTTCACAGGAAGCACCTGAGTAACTCCTTTCACGCCGTGAATGTAGAGCTCCTTGAGCTTCTCCTTTGTCTTGAACAATGCCTGAATCCCTTCGTCCTTGGAGTTAACCTTCAACACAAGGGTGTTCTTGTCCCGCTTCAGTGTTGAGTTCTTAATGCTCTTCTCAAGTTGCTTTGCGACGGCGGAAGGGGAGAGTTCAAGGGCTTTCAGGGCCTCAGAATCAAGGGAAACAGTGATAGTCTCCTCAGCCAGGTTCGTTTCTATGCTTTCAACAACCTCCTTGAGCCTTGTTTCCTTTATCTTCCTGACCACGCTTTTTATGTTCTTTCCCTGCTTGTATGGCTTCTTGAGGTAAATCTCCATTGATGGGGTGCCTATCTGCTGCCTCCCGTCAAGAATCTCTATTATTCTCGGCAGGCCTATGGTGATATTCATCTCGGAAACTCCTGCAAAGTGGAAGGTGTTCAGGGTCATCTGGGTTCCTGGCTCGCCTATTGATTCAGCAGAAACTAGGCCGACGCACTCCCCTGGCTCCACCCTGGACTTCTCCCACTCCTCCTTGGTCTTCTCAAGTATTGCGCGAATCTTGGACTGGGAGGTGTTCTTAGGCACAAGGGCCAAGACCTCGTCAATTATGGACTGCGGAAGCACTGAAGCGTATTCCTTGACTACTGCCTGCATTTTCATTCACCTCAACCAACTGACTCAACTATTCTCGCGACATTCACTTTTCCGTTTTCGCTTTTGGAAACATCAACCCCGTCCTCTCCGAACATGAACTGGACGATTTTTCCTGTTGCATCTCTTACAGTCCCGTCGTACTCAACCCTGAGGTCCTGCATGGCGTTTGCAAGGCGCCTGTAAAGGTAACCTGATTTGGGCGTTCTGAGGGCTGTATCCATGAGGGAGTCCCTTCCAGTCATTCCCATAAAGAAGAACTCTGCAGGGTCAAGGCCGCTCTTGAAGCCGGTTGCTATGAACCCCCTGGCCTTGGGGGAGAGGTCTCCTTTCTTGAACACTGAAAGCGTTGTTCCCTTGAAACCCTTCTGGATTCTTTTTCCCCTCAGCGCCTGCTGCCCGACGCATGCAGCCATCTGCGCAAGGTTCAGCAGGTTTCCGCGGGCTCCGGACTTTGCCATAATCATGGTGTGGGAGTCCTGGTCAGAGTGCTCCGCGACGAGTTTTCCCGCCTCGTTTCTTGCCCTGTTCAGGACCTCAAGTATCCTTAGCTCAATGGTTTCCGAAACCGACCTGCCGGGGAATGCCTCAAGCTCTCCCTTGTTGAAGGAATCAATGAGACCGTTGACTTCCTCCTCGGCCTGCTTGAGAACGTCCTCTATTATAGCCCTTACCTCGGGAGGGAGGTCTGTGTCGGACAGGGGCGAGGAAAGGCCGTGCCTTTGCAGGGTTATTGTTCCCAGCCGGAATATCAGACCAAGAATCTCAATAGCCTTCTGGGGCCCGTACTTCTTGTGGATTGTCCTCAGGAGCAGGCCCTGGCCCTCTCCGAGGTTGTTCTTGTCCATGTACCCCTTGACGAGCCTGCCTTTCCTGATAACAACCTCTTCCCCCGAAGCCGTGAGCCCCTCAAAATCAAAGTCCTTTGGAAGAACGCAGGAGAAGACGTCCCTGCCGTGAACCCTTTCTTTCTTGGGAAGGCACGAAAAGTCCTCAATCCCTGCCTCAAAGAGGAGGGAAACCGCCTCTTCCCTTGAAAGCTCCAGCTCCTTTGTCAGGAGGTAGTTGCCTGATATAGCGTCCTGAACGCAGGAAATAATCGACAAGCCGTACCTTGGGGAAATAAGCTGGGTTTCAACCTTCATGAGAAGCTCTGCCTCAGCCCTCGCCTCCTCTGTCTGCGGAATGTGAAGGTTCATCTCGTCTCCGTCAAAGTCAGCGTTGTAAGGAGCGCAGACAGCTGGGTTGAGCCTGAATGTCTTGTATGGCAAAACCCTGACTCTGTGGCACATCATGGACATTCTGTGGAGTGAGGGCTGCCTGTTGAACACAGCTATGTCGCCGTCCATCAGCTGCCTCTCAACCACGTAGCCAGGCTGAAGTTCTTCAAGTATCTGCTCCTTGGTTTCCTCTGTTATCTTCTTTTTCTTGCCGTCAGGCCTTATGATGTAGTTGGCTCCCGGATACTTAGCAGGGCCCCTTTCCACGAATTTTCTGAGATACTCCATGTTCCAGTCATTGACAGTTTCAGGGACAGTAAGCTTCATCGCTATCGGCAGAGGCACTCCCACCTCGTCAATGGCCAGCATGGGGTCAGGGCTTATCACTGTTCTTGCAGAGAAGTTTGTTCTCTTTCCTGCGAGGTTGTACCTTATCCTTCCCTCCTTGCTCTTTATTCTTTCTGTGAGAGTCTTGAGGGGCTGGCCTGAGCGGTGCCTTGCAGGAGGCAGCTGCGAAACGCTGTTGTCAAAGAAGGTGGTAATGTGGTACTGGAGGAGGTCCCAGAGGTCCTCTATTATAATCTCAGGAGCCCCGGCGTTTATGTTCTCAAAGAGGCGCTGGTTGATTCTAACTATGTCCCCCAGCTTGTGGGTGAGGTCGTCCTCGCTTCTCTCCCCTGACTCAAGGGTGATGCTGGGCCTTATGGTGACAGGGGGTATTGCAAGCACTGTGAGAACAGCCCACTCGGGCCTTGCGTAGTTTGGGTTTATGCCCAGAATGTAGCAGTGCTCGTCAGGAATCTTTTCAAGCCTTGTCCTGATGTCAATGGGGGTTATCCTCTTTTCGTTCTCAAAGAATGTGGTAGGCTTCTCAAGGGTGACTTTCTGCTGCTTTGCGTTGCAGTGGGGGCACTTGTTGACAGTGCGGAGCTCTGAGACTATTGCCTTTATCTTGTCGCGCCTTGCCTCAGCCCCCTCTCTCTCCTCAACCTGGTTGAGTATGGCAGCGTACCTCCCTATCTTGTTCTTTGGAATAAGGATGTTGCCGCATTCCCTGCACGTAACTCTCAAGATGTTGAGTATCAGGCCTGCGTATTTGATGTGGATTATTGGCCTCGCGAGTTCTATGTAGCCGAAGTGTCCTGTGCACTCCTTCAGCTTCCCCCCGCAGGTCTTGCACTTGAGGCCGGGGTCTATGACTCCCAGCCTTATGTCCATGAGACCGCCGTCAACAGGGTAGCCCTCCTTGTCGTAGAGCTCAGGAGTAACGATTTTGGCAGCAGCCATCTTCTTTATCATCTTGGGCGAGAGCATGCCGAACACTATGCTTGAAACCTTCCTGTAGACATGCACCTGCTCCTCAAAGTGCTCAAGCTCCGGCTTCTTGTCCTCAGAGTCTTTGCCAGAAGAGTCGTCCTGGGCTTTTTCCGGAGAGTCCGAAGAATCCTTGGAAGAGTCCTGTGCGCCGGCGCCGCCTGCTTCCTCGGGGGCAGCATCTTTTTCCGTTTGCTCTGCAGATTTCCCTTCCACTGGAGCAGTCTCTGGCGAGACAGTCTCTTTTTCCTCTTCAGGTTTTTTCTCTTTTTTTGAAACCATGTTCTTTCGCCTCTTTAGTACTTGTTCGTAAGCTGCATCTTCGGGTAGACTCCCATGCTTTTCAGCTCGTCAAGGAAGAGCTTGAATGCGTAGCTTATCTCGATGTTTGACACAGGAATGTTGTCCCCGCAAACAGGGCAGTAGTATCTCTTCTTGTAGGAGTCGTGTATCGCAAGCAGCCCGCATGACTCGCAGACAGGAATGATTGTCTTGTCAGAGTCAAAGCGCTCCTTGAGAAGGAGGGAAGCTCCGTGAGCCACGAATGTGTCCTTCTCCATCTCCCCAAGCCTGAGGCCGCCCTCCTTCGCCCTTCCCTCTGTGGGCTGCCGTGTAAGGAGCTGTATAGGCCCTCTTGCCCTTGAGTGCATCTTGTTCGCGACCATGTGCTTAAGCTTCAGGTAGTACATGTTGCCGATGAATATCTTGGCCCTGTAGATTTTTCCAGTCACGCCGTCGTAGAGCGTTTCCACCCCGTTCTCCCTGAAGCCCATCTCCTTAAGCTGCTGCCTGAGCTCCTCCTCGCTCTGGCCGGTGAATGTTGTTCCGTCAACGTACTCCCCGCGAAGAGCCCCCACTTTTCCGGCAAGAAGCTCTATCAGGTGGCTTATTGTCATACGCGAGGGGATTCCGTGAGGGGAGAATATGAGGTCCGGCACAATGCCTGAGGCGGAGAAAGGCATGTCCGACTGCGGAACAGTCAATGCAACAACCCCCTTCTGCCCGTGCCTTGAGGTGAACTTGTCGCCTATCTCAGGGGACCTTGTGTCCCTTATCTTGACCTGCACCAGCTTGTTTCCCTCCTCGTTCTCAGTCATAAGCACAAAATCCACTATGCCCTTCTGGCCGTGCTTCATCGCAACAGAGCTCTCCCTTCTGGTGCTTGATGCCAGGCTGTACTCCTCCATGCTTGATAGGAACCTGGGCGGGGAGGTCTTCCCTATGATAACATCTCCCTCCTTCACAACAGCTTCAGGAAATATTATTCCGTCCTCATTGAGGAGCCTGTAGTCGTGCTCTGATTTGTATCCCTTCACGTCCTTGTCAGGTATGCTTATCTCGTCAACCAGGCCCCCTGAGTACCTCAGCTCTTCAGCAATGGCGGGCCTGTAATATGTTGACCTTCCAAGGCCCCGCTCAATTGAGCTTTTATTAAGCACTATCGCGTCTTCCATGTTGTAGCCGCCGTAGGCCATTATTGCAACAGTGAGGTTCTGTCCCGCAGGGTGCTTGTCGTAGTCAAAAATGTCGTGCATGACTGTCTTGACAATCGGCTTCTGCGGGGTGTGGAGTATGTTAACGTCCATGTCCAGCCGTATGGGAAAGTTCGCAGCATAGAAGCCGAGGGCCTGCTTCTGGTTCTTTGAGCCAGCGTTGAGCCTTGTGGACTGGTTGTAGTTGCCGTAGGGAACCAGCGACGTGCACAGCCCCATTATGTCAAATGGCGCTATTTCAAGGTGGGTGTGCTCAGGGGTGAGCTCCTCCTCAAAAAAGGCAACAAGGGCGTTTTCCTCTTCTGCCGCGTCCAGGTACTCAATCACTCCCTGGGCAACAAGGTCCGACCAGGTTATTTCCCTTCTCTCAAGCTGGTAGAGGTGGTGCTCTGTGAGGAGTGGCTTGCCGTCTTTCACAACTATGAGAGGCCTTCTTGCCCTGCCCTTTGAGGATTCCACGTGGAGGCTGTCTGTTTCAGGGTCGTAGTAGATGTTGATGTTCGGAGAGACCCTTCCCTTTCTTCTCTCTGATATCAGGTTTTCCCTGAATGATTTGCCGTCATCCACTGTTCCTACGAATTTTCCGTTGAGATACACTTCTGCCATTGGATCACCCTTTGCTGAGCGGTTTCAGACCGAATATTTCAAGCTGCTTGAGCACATCCTCCTCGCTCATTTCAGAAGAGACTGATGCAAGAAGAGAAAGGTTCTTTCTCAGCCCTATGTTGGTTCCCTCCGGCGTCTCTATCGGGCAAAGCCTTCCGAGATGCGTGGGGTGCAATTCCCTTGCCTCAAAGTTCTCCTGGGTTGCTGAGAGGGGAGACACAACCCTCTGGAGATGGGAGAGGGTTTCAAGGAAGTTGAGGCGCTGCATGCGCTGGCTTATTCCCTTTCTTCCCCCAACCCAGTTTCCTGTCGCCATTGAGCTGTAAATCCTTGATGTCAGAAGCTTGTCCCTGATAACCACCTTTATGGAGGGGAACTTGCCCCTCTTGACTATTCTCTGGAAATTATAGAGGAGGTCGCCTATGAGGACCTTGAGGTTGACCCTGAAAAGGTCTGCGAGAAGGTCCCCTGCCAGCTTTAGACGCTTGTTCATGTAGTGGTCCTTGTCGTCAGGGGGAAGCTCGCCGCTTGAAACAAGTATGAACTTCTTCAGCATCTTGCAGAGGTTGTATGCCTTCTCAAGGCGGTGTTGCTCTGTGACGCCTATGTGGGGAAGGAGGTATTTGTCCAGTATCTCCTTCATCCTGTCCACTCGTATGTCCTTTGACTGGGTTATGCCTATCTTCTTTGCCATGTAGTCAAGCGCGTCCTCTGCTGTCTTAATCTGGGCAGCATCGTACAGGTTTACAAGCAGCTTCTCGTTCTGGGACTTGAGGTCCACTGCAGAAACAATCTCCTGGTCCTTTGTGAAGCCGAGAGCCTTCATGACGACAACCACAGGTATCCTCTTCACCCTTGTGAATGTGAGATAAAACAGGCCGTCTTTAAGCACCTCTATCGTGTGGGGAATCTTGAATGAGCCCCTCTCAGAGAAGAGCCTCCCGAGGTAGGGGGATATGCCTGTTGAGGCCTTCTCAATGAGGAACTTGTTTGAGGCAAGGTCCTCTATTGTGACAAGGACCTTCTCTGTGCCGTTTATTATGAAGTAGCCCCCGGGGTCGTAGGGGTCTTCCCCGTGCTTCACCAGCTCTTCATGGGACAGGCCGTAAAGGTGGCAGTACTTTGACTTTATCATTATCGGCAGGTTTCCAACCTGCGTAACAAAGGATTCCCTCTGCACCCCGTTTATGTGGGCTGAGACCTCAATAAAGACAGGAGCAGAGTAAGTTGTTTTCCTTATTCTCGCTTCTATAGGATAAATGGGCCTCTTGCTCCCGTCCGCTTCTGTTATCTCCGGCTTCGTAACCCATATCTTGTCCAGCCGTATCTTGAACTCGTCAATGTTCTGGGGAATTATCGTGGGCTCTATGGTCTTGTTTTCCTCAATTATTCTGTTCAGCTCCTCCTCAATAAAGTAATTGAAGGATGCTATGTCTGAATCAACAAAACTCTGCTCCTCAAAGTGCTTCGCAACAAGAAGCGCGTGCTTTTCGGATTTATCCATCGTAAACACCCCTGTAATAGACAGATTTTCCAGCTGTCTTGCTTTCCCTGGTTATCTTGATGACGTCGCCGTACTTGACATCAAGGTGGGCTATGGCAGGATCGTTCTTCTTTATCTTGGGAAGGTCCTGCATTTTCAGGTGGTATCTTTTGAAAAGGGCCTCTTTCTCTTTTTCAGAAAGCTTCTCGTGCTTTGGAACAAGCACATGGGATATTGGCTTGATTTTCTTAGATGAGTCCTTTTTTGCCATTCTGCTCTCCTCCCCTGCTAATGTTCTTGGTCTGAAACTTCAACCGCAAAATCTTCCTCCTCTTGTTTCTAAATTGCATGGGCCGGGCGAGACTCTCGAAAGGTTTTTTCGAACTCGCGACCACACGATTAAAAGTCGTGCGCTCTACCAGGCTGAGCTACCGGCCCATGAACATGAGGTTTATGAGGTTCTGTGCACTGAACAGGTGATTCGCTCTGGATGCAAGGGAAAAACCTCCCTGCACGGATTGGCAAAATGATTGAGCAATGGGTGAGATTTTGAATTTCTGAAAAATCCTGCGGACGATTTCAAGGAAAGAGAGCTTCTGCTAACCTCTGAGAATGAGTCAAGTTCTTGATTTCGCGTATTACAAGTGACCATTGTCTTCAGGGTTCCAGGTTGCGTGAGGGTGTTGGTTCAAAACGTGAATATAAAACGCCCTGGCCGGGACTTTCGAGACCTTAAAGGCATTTCGAACCCGGGTCGAAGCCTCGACAGGGCTTCATGATAGGCCAGACTACACTACCAGGGCATTTCGCAGGCAGCCCAATACCTGAATATGAATTGCATTATAGCGCATCATTTAACCAGAGAAGGACTGCCCATGGGAACGAGCTAATTAAGCACCCTTTATAAACTTTACTCTTTTTAAGTGGGTTCCGAACAGCTGCTTCAGAACTCCTCAGGGATGAAAACGCGCCCAAAACACCCTTGACAAATATACCACTTAATAATAATAAAAAATTTAAGTAGGTGCTTTTACCCCGGAAGGATGCCACAGCCAAACAAGGGTGACAAGGAAACAAATAATGGAAAGCAGCCTGCGAAGACAATTGAGGATTGCTTAGACGGCTTTTTCTCAATACACACAAGGCCGGGAGACGAGCCCCCTGTTCTGAAAGCAAATGACGAGGGAACAGTCCTGCACTACATTGTGCTAGCAGTGCCGAACGAGATTTACCTGAGGCCTGATGTGGTTGTGCGGTTCACAGACGAGCTT
>CAYVGP010000030.1:0-9916 GCA_964451135.1 uncultured Methanosarcinales archaeon | reverse complement strand
TCAAAGAATTCCGAAAACTCTCTTCTGATAAAATTTCTCTGAGCCTGAATCAGATCTTTTTTCTGTAAAGCTTTGGGCGCAATATCCCCTCCAAGAATAATGGAATCAGGACAGATGTGTTTAGCGTAATCAAGAAGTTTTCTATATTGGACTTCATTTCCGTGAAGGTCTGCGGTGTAGAGTATTACATGCTTCACTTAAATCGCTCAAAGAAGAGAGGAAGGATTTATAAGTGTTACGCAGAAGTAGTGAAGAAGAACTCTTTTTATCTTACGATTTCCTTTGCCTTTCAAGTCTCTTCTTTGCTGCGAGAAGGGTGTTCTCAAGCAGGCAGGCAACAGTCATTGGACCTACGCCACCGGGCACAGGGGTTATGAGGCCTGCGACTTCCCTTACGCCCTCAAAGTCCACGTCCCCTGTGAGCCTGCCGTCAACCCTGTTTATTCCCACGTCAATGACAGCAGCCCCTGGCTTCACCATTTCCCTTGTTACCAATCCAGGCTTTCCAGCTGCAACCACGAGAATGTCCGCGCTCAGGGTTTCCTCCTTGAGGTTTCTTGTTTTTGAATGGCACATTGTGACAGTGGCATTTTCCTGAAGCAAGAGAATGGATATTGGCTTGCCGACAATGACGCTTCTCCCAATAACCACTGCCCTCGCACCCTCAATCCCGACGCTCTCCTCTTTCAGCAAGCGAATTATGCCCTGAGGCGTGCAGGGAACAAAAGATTCCTCGCCTCTCAGAAGCCTCCCGAGGTTAAAGGGAGTTATTCCGTCAACGTCCTTATCAGGGGAAACAGCGCTGATTACGCTGTTCTCGTCAAGACGAGGCGGAAGGGGAAGCTGGACCAGGATGCCGTCAACTCCCTTGTCGCTGTTCAAGGCAGTTATCTCCTTCACAAGCCTCTCTTCGCTCACATCTTCTTCAAAATGCAGCTTTATTGACTTTATGCCCGCTTCCTCGCACTTCTTCTGCTTTATCCTAACATAAGTGGTTGAGGCAGGGTTGTCTCCGACCTGCACCACTGCAAGCACAGGGTGTTTTCCCAGCGCCTTAATTTGCTCTCGCACTTCATTAAGTATCTTTTCTGCTGCCTTCTTTCCGTCAATTATCTTGGCCGGCATTCTTAAAACCCGTGCTAGTAGAGAGGGAACCTTTTGCAGAGCTCCCTCACCTTTTCCCTTGTCTCAACAACAACCTTGTTTTCAGGAATCTCCTTCCTAAACCTAGCTATTGCCTCTTTTCTATCTTCCCTGTCATCCGGCATGTCGTAGCCCTTTACCTCCATTATTACGTCAGCAATCCACTCAGCTATCTCGCGCATCTCCCCCTCCTTCATTCCCCTCGTGGTGATTGCCGGAGTGCCAAGCCGCAGCCCGCTTGGATAAAAGGGGGAGGAAGGGTCTTTCGGCACTGTGTTCTTGTTCACTGTTATTCCTGCGAGGTCCAGGGCTTCCTGGGCAAAGAGCCCCTTCCCCTTTCCGAACCGAGTCAGGTCTATGAGGAGCATGTGGTTGTCAGTGCCCCCTGTCACAAGAGTGATGCCGCGTTCTGAGAGTGCTGAGGCAAGGGCCCTGCAGTTTGAGACAACCTGCCTTGCGTAATCCTTGAATTCCGGCTTAAGGGCTTCCCCCAAAGCAACAGCGATTGCCGCTGTTGTGTGGTCATGCGGACCGCCCTGAAGGCCCGGAAACACAGCCTTGTCAATCTTTGAGGGAAGCTGGGGGTCTTTTTCCACGCCCTTCTTGGTCACCATTATCATTCCCCCCCTGGGCCCCCTGAGGGTTTTGTGGGTTGTTGTGGTGATAATGTGGACATGGGGGACAGGGCTTGGATGGACTCCTGCCGCGATAAGGCCTGATATGTGGGCTATGTCAGCCACTAAGTAAGCGCCTACCTCGTCAGCTATCTCTGCAAACTCCTCAAAGGGAACTATTCTTGAGTAGGCAGTTATTCCGCACCAAATGAGCCTTGGTTTATGCTTGCGGGCAAGCTCCCTCACTTCCCCCATGTCAAGGTAGCCGTCAGCCCTCACATGATAGGGGACTGAGTTGTAGAAGATCGCTGGCGCAGAGACCTTCCAGCCGTGGGTGAGGTGGCCCCCGTCAAGGAGATTCAAACCCATAAACGTGTCGCCCTTCTCAAGGGTTGCCAGGTACACAGCCAGGTTCGCAGGGCTTCCGGAGTAGGGCTGGACATTGACGTGCTCAACCCCGAAGAGCTTCTTTGCCCTTTCCCTTGCCAGCTCCTCAACCTCGTCAATGAACTCGTTTCCGCCGTAGTACCTCTTTCCGGGGTATCCCTCGGAGTACTTGTTTGTGAGCACCGAGCCGTTTGCCTCTAAAACAGCAAGGCTTACGAAGTTCTCAGAAGGTATCATCTCAAGGGAGCTGTTCTGCCTTTCTTTCTCTTTCCCTATTATTCTGGCGACGTCAGGGTCGGTTTTCTCAAGCCACTTCAATTTCAGCCACCTCCAGGGATTATTGTTCTTTTATCTGAAACAACCATGTCCATTGGAACATCAAAGCTCTCAGCAGGAACGCTCTCAACAATCTGAAAATCATAGCACAACCCCACTTTCACGGCAGGTGTCTGCTTGAGGAACCTGTCATAATAGCCAAGGCCGCGGCCGAGCCTGTTGCCCTTTGCGTCAAAAGCAATGCCAGGGACAATAACAAGCTCAATGTCCCTTTCAGGGAATGCCTCTGCCGAGACTGGCTCAGGTATGCCGTAGGCCCCCTCCGCCAATTCCCCAAGGCTCGTTATCCTCACAGCACACATTCGCTTGAGGTTCATGTCAATCCTGGGAACAAGCACAGTCTTGTGCTTGAGATGCCTTTTAATCAGCTCTATTGTGTCAACCTCGTATGCGTGGGAAACGTAGAACATTACGTTTTTAGATGCCCTGAATTCCTCCGTTTGTTCCAGGTTCCTTGCTGCATGCATCCCCATTTGGAGAAGAGCGTCGGGCTCGGTTTGATTGAGAAGCGCCCTTATTTTGCTGCGCAGCTCTTTTTTTGCCTGGGTGGCTGGTTGCGGCAGGGCATCTTTTTGGGAATAGCCGGCTGGGTGCATTGGGCTGGGGGGCGACGCATTCATGTCTTGTTCCTCAATGATTGCATGTGGCGCACTCTTTTCTGTATTAGCTCTCTTGTCCCTATGTCAGACCTGAAAAACACGTTTCCCTTCACTGACTCAAGGGCTTTTTGCGCTATCCTCTCCGCCTCTTCCAAGGTGTCAGCGATTCCGACAAAGGCAACGGCCCTGGAGCCTGTCATCAGGAGCTTTCCGTTTTCCTGGTTAACGCTCGCATAGTAAAGCCTCGCATTGTCAGGCATTTCCCCTATTTCAATAGGCTCTCCCTTTGCAGGGTTCTCAGGGTATCCCTTTGGAACAACGTACTTGCACACAGTTGCCTTGTTTGAGAACCTGACATCAAGGCTGTCCAGGCTTCCCTTAATCATTGCCAGGCACACATCAACAAAATCTGTCTCGAGCAGGGGCAGCACGTTCATCGCCTCGGGATCCCCGAACCTTGCGTTGTACTCAATGAGCTTCACCCCGTTGGCTGTGGCAATAAAACCGCCGTATAGTATGCCCTTGTAGTACCTTCCTGTTTCCCTGTAAAGCGAAACCGCAATCATCTCTGTTATTTTATGGGCCTCCTTCACATCGCTTTGGTCAAGGAAGGGCAAGAGCATATCCTTGTCGCTGTATGAGCCCATTCCGCCTGTGTTCGGTCCTTCATCCCCCTCGTACGCGCGCTTGTGGTCCTGGGCAGGGGGGCAGTCCACCACTCTTCTTCCGTCGCAGAAGCTCTGGAGAGAGAACTCCTCGCCCTCAAGCTTCTCCTCAACCACAACTGCCTCGTGCTCCCTCAGTATCTCCTCTGCGTAAGCCATGGCTTCCTCGTATGTCTCAAAGTGGTCTCCCTGCACCTTGACGCCCTTGCCACCTGTTAGGCCGTCCGGCTTAACAACCACCTTTCCAATGTTTCTCATGAACTCCAGCATGCCCTCAGTTGACTTGAAGACGTTGAAAACAGGAAGCCCGGGGATGCCGAACCTTTGCATGAGTTCCCTTGTGAAGGATTTTGAGGTCTCAATCTTGGCGAGCTCCTTTAATGGGCCCACAGAAGGAATTCCAGCTTCCTGGAGAGCGTCAACAACCCCTGCCTGAAGGGGCGCCTCAGGCCCTATCACTGCAAAGTCAGGGCTTATGCCTTTGGCAAACTCAACAACAGAGGCAGCATCAGAAATGTTTCCTGTTTTTGTTGATTTTGAGAGGGAGATTATGCCCGGGTTTTGAGATGACATAAAGGCGTGTATCTCAGGGCTGTGCCTGCTCCTTGACAAGGCCTCTGCAATAGCATGCTCCCTTGCCCCGCTCCCGACAAGCAATACTTTCACGTTTAGCACCCCCTGTTCTCCCGAAATACAGGGACTATAAAAAGCTTTTGATTGTTGATAAGCCTCGCCAGCCAGGGGAAAGGGTGCGATTTTGGACTTGAGAAACTCGCCGATAATGCGGAGGGAAGCACTAATAGCTGCCGCATGCAAGCTTCAAAGGGGCAAGGGCAATCCAAGGCAAGCGCCTCAAGCTTTGGCTAGAGACGCGCACATAAAAGCCAGCAGAAGCTGGCAATTAGCTTCACAGCGAAACCCAATGAAAAGCTTTATATAAGGACATCAATAAACACTTCATATGGGCGATGTCCGTGAAAACTGCGGGGTAGCAGCTGTTCACATAACAGAGGACTCGCCGCACAAGGGCAAGGTTGTTCACTACCTTTACAGACTCCTTCTGAACATGCAGAACAGGGGCCAGCTCAGCGCGGGCGTAACAACGTTTAACCCCTCAAGAGACAGGAGGATTGACACTTACAAGAACCTCGGCATGGTGAACGAGGTTTTCAAGACAAGCTTTCCCATTCTCTCAGCAAAGATTTACCAGAAATACGCAGGAAACAAGGGGATAGGCCATGTTAGGTATGCCACCTGCGGAAAGGAATCCAAGGACTATGCCCAGCCGTTTGAGAGGCAGCACGGAAGAAAGTGGAAATGGTTTTCCTTTGCATTCAACGGAAACATAGCCAACTTTTCGGAGTTGAGGGACCAGCTCCTGAAAAAAACAGACTACCACCTTGTCCAGAATGTTGACACAGAGATACTGATGCATTTTATTGCGCGGGAGCTTGGAAAAACAGCCCAGCCACCTGACCCGGTTGACGTGTTCAGGAACCTCTCCAAAAAGCTGGACGGCTCATACTGCCTGGTCTTCATCAACGCCAACGGCGACCTCGTGGCGGCGAGGGACCCCCTCGGAAACAGGCCCCTGTGCTACGGGGAGAAGGAGGGCGTCTTGATGGTCGCGTCAGAGAGCAACGCCCTAAAAAATCTTGGTGTTGAGGACATAAAAGACATTCCCCCCGGCCACCTGCTCCATGTCAACGGGGGAACGCCGGAGATAAGGAAGTTCGCTGAACCAAAAAGAATCGCGCACTGCATGTTTGAGTGGGTCTATTTCGCAAACGTTGCCTCAACACTGGAGAGCAAGTCTGTGTATCTTTCCAGGACAAGGCTCGGCAAAGAGCTCGCGAAGCTTGAAACAGAAAAGATAACTGACGAGCACATAGTCGTGCCTGTGCCTGACAGCGCAAAGCCCGCAGGAGACGCATTTGCCTATGCTCTCGGGGTGCCCTCCCTTGAGGGACTGATAAGGAACAGGTTTGTCGGAAGGACTTTCATTGAGAGCACTGACAGGTTTGACAAGGTGAGAAACAAGTTCACTGTCCTCAGGGAGATAGTTGAGGGAAAGAAGGTCCTTCTTGTTGATGACAGCATTGTGCGCGGAACAACAACAAAGGCAATCGTGAAATACATCAAGGAGTCAGGGAAGGCAAAGGAAGTCCACGTCAGGGTTTCATGCCCCCCAATAATGGCCCCCTGCTTCTACGGGATTGACATGAGCACTGTGGGCGAGCTCTTTGCAAGGAGGTTCACGGACGACATGAGCCAGGACACCCTGCCGAAGGAGGTGCTTGACAAGATGGCCAAGGACCTCGGGGCAGACTCTCTTATTTACAACTCTGTCACAGGGCTTCTGAGGGCGATCGGACTGCCCAAGAACAAGCTCTGCCTGGCATGCCTCAACGGCGACTATCCAACGCCGTGGGGAAAGAAGCTCCACGAAGCTGCAGAGAAGAACAGAAACAGCGGCGGCAGAACGCACGAGACAATGGGGGAGTGCGGCTAATACTCCTTGGTTCAGTGCAGAGAAGAATTCTTACTCATTGCTTTTGGCATCTTGAGGAAACTTCTTTATCTCAATCTTCCCTTTTGAAACGCTTATTGTGACTTCGTCCTCGTCGCTTATCTTCGCTGCCTTTGTGACGACTTCTGGCAGGAGTATTCTTTTCCCCCTGAACTCAAGGTTGGAAATGAGCTCTCTTATGGACGGCTCCTCGCTGGTTTCAAGCTCCTTCATTATCTGGTCTGCCTGCTCCAGCTTCTCCCCCTCCCTGATTTTTTTGGTCTCCTCAAAAAGGAACTTCGCTATCTTGTCAGCTACGTTAACCCCTGTCATCTTGGTGATGCCCTGGAGCCCCGGGGAAAGATTGACCTCTATGACCAGCGGACCCTTAACGCCCTCAAGAATATCAACGCCGCATATGCTGCACCCCATTGCTTTTGCTGTGTTCACGGCTATCTTCTGAAGCTCGGAACTCAAGACAGTTGCTTCTCCTGTTCCGCCAGCATGAATGTTGGCTCTTATGTCCCCCCTCACCGCCTTTCTCTTCATCGCAGCCACAACTTTGTTGCCAACAACAAAGGCGCGAATGTCAACCCCTCCTGTCTCCACGTATTCCTGTATCAGGAAAGGCTGCCTCAGGGCTGTGAGGGCGTCAAGCAGGGACACAGCGCTTGAATAAGACTCTGCAAACATGACTCCCTTTCCCTGGGTTCCCTCAGGAAACTTCATGACTATGGGGTAATTGACCTTCTCAAGAATCCTCTTCGCAGCGTCCACAGTTGAGGAGATGTAGGTGGGAGGAGTGGGTATTCTGTGCTGCTCAAGCTTAAGCTGGGTGAGGAGCTTGTCATGCCCTGATGTGAAAGCAGAGGCCTTTATGGGCATAAAGGCGTTCTTGCACAAAGATGCTGTCAGAGCCCTGAGAATCTGGCTGTACCTGAAAGATCCCTTTGCGTAAATGCAGTCATACTCCCCCACTGGCTTGCCTGAGTAGAGAACGTTGTCCTTGCTTTTTCCCAGTATGACCTCAAAGAGCTTCAGGTCCAGCTCATCAACCTCGTCAAAATACCTTCTCATTGCCTCAAGCGTCCATTTGCTTGAAACGCTTCCAAGGGAGATCAGGGCTGCCTTCATTTGCCTTCCTTTGAGGGATCCACAAGGAATCCTTTTTTGAGTATGTTGTTGCCTATTAAAACATCGTATTTAAGGTGGCTCCTGTCCGCAAGGGTGAACTCCTCATTAAACACTTTGCCCTTAAGCAGGATTTTTGCGTGAATAACAGGCCTAAGCCGTATGCCGTGCGCGCTCTTGATTATCTTTGTTCTGTGGATGGGCCCAAGGCGAAGCTCTGCAGCAAGGGTTGTGTCAATCGAGCTCTTGGAAGCCCCGGTGTCTATCTTCGCAACGACCTCTTTTTCAGTGCCATCAGGGCTGAAAAGAACAACCTTCTCAGTGGCTCCCAACACTATCTTGCCTGCCGGAGCATCCTCACTCGTCATTTTAATCTCGCCACCAATAACTGAAGCTTCTTTAATCTCTTTTATCCGGCAACTGCCTGATTGTTTAAAAAGTTTTCTAAGAACAGCGAAGTGGAGTTTGCCGAGGTCGCCCCCGACCCCTCAGTCTTCACTTCACCCCAGGGGTATCCAAGCACGTGCCTACAACAAACTTTATATAGCCCTGGCTGTTTTTGGAATGCATGAATAAAGATTCAAAAGAGGAGGAAGCCCACCTTCACTGGGCAGACGTTATTGCAGCAGAAGTGATTAAGAGAGCTGAAAGCGAGGAAGTTCTGAGGAAGATAGTGAAGGAGAAGGGCTTCATAGTTTACGATGAGAAAACGCCTTCCGGAAAGATACACATCGGCTCTGGGAGGGGATGGGTCATACATGACGTCATAGCAAAGTCGCTGAGAAGCATGGGCGTCAGGGGCAGGTTCATACTGAGCAGCGATGACATAGACCCCTTTGACAAGATGAACGTTGACCTTCCGAAAAGCTACGAGAAGTACCTGGGCATGCCCTTCAGAAACATTCCATCCCCTGTGAAGGGGTATGAGAGCTTTGCAGACTACTATTTCAGGGAAGCTACGAACAAGTTTGAGGAATTCGGCATTGAGGCAGAGCTTGAGAGCACAGGAGAGAGGTACGAGAAAGGGGACTTTGACTGGGCAATAAAGAAGGTGCTGGACAACAGCGAGAAGATTTCAAAAATATACGAGCGCTTCTACGGAAAGCCCCTCGGAAAGCTTCCATTCAACCCCATATGCGAAAGGTGCGGAAAGATTGGAACAACAAGGGCCTACGAGTGGGACCCTCATACAGAAACAGTCAGCTATGTGTGCGAGGAGAAGCTTGTTTCATGGGCAAGGGGGTGCGGCTACAAGGGCGAGAGAAGCCCCTACAAGGGAGGCGGGAAGTTCCCGTGGAAGGTGGAGTGGGCTGCGAAGTGGCCTGTTGTGGGGGTTGTGTGCGAGTACGCTGGGAAGGACCACTTCACAAAAGGGGGCTCAAGGGACATTGCTGTCGCAATATGCAACGAGGTCTTTGATTTCCCCCCTCCTTACCCCTCAACAAGGCACTCCTCAGGGAAGGGATACGAGTTCTTCACAATAGGGGGCAAAAAGATGTCCACCTCAAAGGGAAGGGGCATGGGCTTTGCAGAGTCCACAGAGTATGCGCCTGCAGAGATACTGAGGTACCTGCTTGTCGCAACCAGGCCGAGGGCAGTGATAGACTTTGACCCTGTGAACAGGAACGACCTCATACTCCTGTACGAGAGATACGACAGGACAGAGCGCATTTACTTCGGGGCAGAGGAGGGGGTGTCCGAGAAGGAGAGAATGAAGCACTCAAGGCTTTACGAGCTAAGCCACATAGGTCCTGTCCCCAAGAAGATGCCTCCCCAGGTTTCTTTTCTGAATGCCGCAATAATAGTGCAGGCAGCAGCGGGAAGCGTTGAAAGAGCAATAACTCTCCTTAAGAAGAACAGGATGGTGCCTGAAAGGCTTGACAAGAGCGATGAGCTCTATGTGACGAAAAGGCTCACATTTGCAAAGAACTGGGTTGAGAGGTTCGCGCCTGAGCAGTTCAGGTTCAGGGTGCAGGAAGAGCCGACAAGAGCAAATCTTGAGGAGAATGAGAAAAATGCTCTGAGAGAGCTTGCTGAGAGGCTTAAAAAAGAAGAGGATGACGAGAAGAGCCTTTACGAGGAGATTTACAACATCGCAAGAAGAAACAGCGTTGAGCCGAAGGACTTTTTCAGGGTTGCGTACAAGGTGCTGATAAACAAGGAGAGGGGGCCGAGATTAGCGCCTTTCATTATTGCAGTAGGCAAGGAGAGGGTGGCCGAGATACTGGAGAAAGCAACATCCCAGGGGGATTCGGAAAAATGAGCGATGGAGAAGGGAAAGTGCTGAAAGAAGAGGCAAGGGCGTTTCTTCCCACAGTACACAGCAACTTCCAGGTTTATGGAATAAGGGGAAGGGACAACGCAGAACACGCTGTTCTGGTGAAGGGAGACGTCGTGGGAAAGAGGGGGGTGCTGTGCAGGATTCACAGCTCCTGCCTCACAGGTGACGTTTTCGGCTCCCTGAGATGCGACTGCCACGACCAGCTAATTGCCTCCCTGAAGAGGATATCAGACGAGGGACAAGGAGTGCTC
>CAYVGP010000029.1:0-10003 GCA_964451135.1 uncultured Methanosarcinales archaeon | reverse complement strand
GAAGAATTAAAGAAAAAATTGAGAGAATACAGCAGAAGAGACATTGAGTTTAATGAACCGCACTTCACTCTTCAGTTGATGTTAAGGGAAGGCAACAAAGAAGAAGTGATCAAAAATCTTTTAAACCCTGTGAAGCTGGTTTACGCGTATCAAGAAAGAGGCAAGTATGGAGACATAATTCACTGTCTGCACTTTAGAATCAGCAATAAGAGAACAATGAGATTGCCCGTAATTTTTGACCGAAACAACAGGAAAGGTTTATATATCATCACCTGCATAATGAGGTACAGGCCGTGGCAGAACATGATTAAAAGAGCAGGCAAGAGCAGAAAAACGAAGTGGTAAAATGCCCAAGATTGTTTTGTATGATAAGGAAAACGACATCCTCACTGTTCACAAGGGCTTCTCAAGGGATGAGAAATTCAAGGGAAACATAGATGCAGGCGAGCTGGTTCTGGATGTTTCAACAAAGGGAAGGGTGAGGGGAATTGAGGTTATGAACGCCGCGAAGTTCTTCAAGGAATTTGAAATAAGCAGAAGGGCGCTGGAAAACATTCTTGACGCTGAGTTCCGCGCAACCATAAAACCGGACTGCATCATTGTGGGTCTGGTCATAAAGGCCAAAAACGCAAAGAAGGAGCTGGCTGCCAAAATCGCTGTTCCCCTGGAACCCGCATGCGCCTGAGCCAAGACCCGGCGTGAGTTGTGGCTTCCCGATTTGTTACCAAAACACATTAATACATTTCTTCATTACCCTGAGACATGGATGAAGATAACAAGAGCCTTGAGAGCATACTGCTTGTTCTGGAAGCAGGCAGGGCTCTGGCAGGGAATTACTCAAGCAGGGCAGCATCCTACCTGAACGACGACTCCAGGCCCTTCTCCGGGGACATAGCCATTCTCTACCCCAATGACAGCGTCACAATAGCGGCAGAAAGCATTGAGAAGGCAAACGAGCTCGCGGGCAAAGCCAAGGATTACCAGGAGATGGTTGAAAGCTACGCTTCCAGCAGGGTCGGAAAGGCGGTTTCTGAGTACGTTGAGAGGCAGGGCGGCCCGAAGGGCGCTGTTTGGGGAGTGGGCGCGTTTGAGGAGTACGGAAAAAAGGGGACAGTGGGCATGGCCATCCCTGACTACGCCTCAATACTCTTCTCAAAGGACCTGCACCGATACGCCGCGGCTGTTTCCGATGCCTACAACGTTCCCGAGAAGTACGTGCTTGAGTACATCATAACCCACGAGGTCTTTCACAACGCCCTTGACATAAAGGACGAGGAGGTGCTTGAGGCATACCTCGCTGACTTCTTTGACGAGCTTGCCTACACATCAGAGAGCCCTGAGGAGATGAGCAATTACATAAAGATAGCGAAGCTCGCAAGGGACAGGAAGGCGAGAGTTAAGGAAAACTACCGCTCAGGGATGAGCGTTGAGGAGCTTGTTTCAGCTTACAGAGGCTGCGGAGAGGAAGAAAGCGAAAAGGGATGGGAGCTTTCTGCAGCTCATCTCTATGCGCGCGGGGAGGCAGGAGCGGTTCAGGAAGAAAAAGAGCCATTGGAAGAGGGTGACGCTGAGGGCGTGGAGGAATAGCAATCCTGCAACCAAAAGCAAAAAGATTTCTTTCAGCGCTGAAGCGCTTTCATTCCAGCCGCAATCTTGCCGGCATATGAGGGGAAAGCTCTTTTTATACGTTGAAAGACCGCCAGCGCATGACCGAAAAAAGCGGAGATGCGGCCAAAAGAAAACTCATTGTTTTTCTGGGCGTCTCAGCCCTGGTTGGCACAGCCCTGCTTGCGTTTGCCAGCGCAGCCCCTCCCATAATAATCACCCAGGTAATTCCCAATCCCTTTGAAGAGTCCGGAAGCGAGGCAGTGGAGATATACAACGCAGGGGACTTTGAGGTTGACATCTCAGGGCTGGTGCTTGCGACAGAGAGCCAGGAAAGAGACGCAGTGGTTCCCAACAACACGTTTCTGCCTGCCAGAACCCACTTTCTCATAGCAGACAAGGGCTTTTCCGAGATGAAGGACATCAAGGGCTGGCCTGACGCTGATTACGAGGAAACAATAACCCTTTACAACTCCGACTCAGGGGTTGCGATAATGCTTGACGACGAGGTGATAGACGCGGTTGGGTGGGGCAACCCCTCAAAGATAATTCCCGGACTGGCTGAGGGAAGCCCTGCCCCGAACCCGCCAGAGGGAAGCTCGCTGAGAAGGAGAAAAGAAAACAATGCCTACATTGACACCTCAAACAACTCCAACGACTTTGAGCTTGACAGCAATCCCTCGTTGATGTCCTCAGGAACAATGCAGAGCCACAACCAGAGCGTTGTGCGCGTCAGGGCGAAGATAACCGGGGAGAACTACGAGGTCTTGGGCGTTAAGCTTGAGCCCGACGACTATCCCGGCGTGGCCGGGGCGCAGGTGCTTCCGAACCCCGGAGGCTCCAGAAGAATAGTTGCAAGCATTGAGGTGGTTATCCTCGGGAACAGCACTGACCTCGGGTTTCGCGCTTCCCTTGTCGCTCCTGACAACTCAACAAAGGCAGGCAAACCAATGACGAGCACAAGCACTGGAAAAGGCGACGCAAGATTCTCGGCAGAGCTTTTTCTCAGCTACCTTGACCAGCCGGGGGAGTACAGGGTTGAGATAAGCTCATCCAACAAGACTGTTGCTGTGCTGAACCTCAGCTACTTGGCTGTCTCGGCCCTTGAGATAGACACTCCCAGCGTTGAGTTCGAGCTCGTCAGGGGGGAGGAGTCAGAGTTCCTGGGGGACGAGGTTTTTGCTAGCGGAAGCGCGCCTACTGTCAGGAACATAGGCAACACCGCCATAGACCTCGGGATTTCTTCCAAAGGGCTTTTCTCTTCCCTGGGAAAAATCCCCCCTGAAGCTCTCAGCTTTTCTTTTTACAGGGACGTGTTTGTCGGCTCAATGGCAGGAGATCTCTCGGAAACACCCCGGGTGGTTGGGGTGGGGCTTGCGCCCGGCGGGACTCTTCCTCTCAGCTTCCTTCTCAGGGCGGGAAGAGACACCCCCGGCGGGGACTACGCAGGAGAGGTGCTTGTGTATGCTGTGCCGGCTGCTGGCTGAGCTTCCCCTGCCCCCTCGGAGGCCTCTTCAGGACGCAGCGCTGCTCGGGCTTCTTTTTTTCGCCTTCCTTTCTCCTGCATCAGCCTCAAAAATCATAGGCGCAAGCCCTCCTGTTGCGCTCCTGGACAGCGAAAACAGAGCAACTTTCGCTGTCCTGAATTTCGGGGACGAGCCGCTGTTCGCGGAATTGACAACAGAAGAAAAAAGGGCGTCCCTTTCCCCCCGCTTTGTCGAGATTCCTCCCCGCCAGAAGGCATGGGCGGCTGTAAGCGTAGGCGGAGATGAGGCTGCCGACTTCCTTGTTCTTGTGAAGCCAAAGTCAATCAACAGGGGCTTTGCAATCGTGCCGGCTGTTTCTGTGAGAATCAGGAGCACGGGAAGAGGGGTTGCGGTGCGTGGCTCGCAAAACCCGGAGCCGGCTGTCAACGGCCGCTCGGCTGAGGTCGGAGCAGCAAAAAGGACAATAGCGAAAAGCGTTGAAAGCAGGCTGAGCCCCGGCGCTGCTTCATTGCTCGCTCTGTCAGTGATTGCATTAACAGGAGGCATACTCAGCAGAAAGGGAAAGAAGAGAAAAGCAAATCTATTTGGCGAGTGGCTTAAGTAACCTGTTAACCTTGGATTCAAGCATGCCAACCAGTTCAGGCTGGTTGTAACGGAAAATGTCAGGGATGCCGAGACAAACGATGCGTTTAAGCAGGCATTGTTCAGGAAAACGCTTGGCTATCTCGATGCGCTGGGCATCTTCCATAACCACAACGACATCTGCCCAGAAAAGTTCCTTTTCACTCACTAGATTAGAAGTGAAGAGCCCTGATGATTTAGTGTTAAACCTGCCTTTGAATATCTCCTCCGCGGTCTTGCTTCGGTTCTGATTTTGATTGCAGATGAACAAAACATTCATGGGGGCGCAATGACTTGCTTGAATATAAATTTTCCTCTTCCGCAAGAAACACGAAACAATCAAGGTGATGTTGCGGAAAAACAAGAAAGCGCTGGGAGTTCAACATCAAAAAGCGCTTTTCGGAAGAGCATTTCGCTTACATTTGCCGCACTCTGTTTTTCAGGATGAAAAACAGAAAGGAAGAATTTAAGATAATTGATTAATAACGAGGTGGCTGTTGAAGTTGTTGCCCCCCGGGCTGATAAGATGGCTGTCGCTGAAACTGTTGCTGCGTATTCCGTGCTGCTTGATGGAACTGCCCTTCAACAATCTCTATTTCCAGACCGCCAACCCATGATGCCACAATGTTGTAGAACAGAGTTCCAACAACGCCTAAAATGAATCCCATGAAGCCGTAGATTATGGGCAACGTCAACAATGAGAAGAATCCCAGCCCTGCGAAGATGCCCGAAGCGCCCAGTGAAGCACCAAAAATGCTGCCGACAATGATTAGGAGCAGGCCAAGAATCAAGCCAATCAGAGCGCTTGCCAGTGCAGATATCTTTCCCGCAGACAAAACACCTATATGTTTCAAAACTGCCATGAGAACCACCTCCGATCATCTCAATGATAATGCATATTGATAAATCTTTTCAAAAATCCAAGCAAACAAAGTCCGCAACGAAGCATTTAAGTATCTGATTAGTTCAGAATATCTTTGCGTATGGTGAAGAAACAATTAGCGGAACGGATAAAAAGCGAGGAAGCTCAAGGACCCGCAGAAGAACAATTAAAGGGGGTATACTAGACTACTGGGGGCTAAAGCCCGCAGGTTTCTTCAAAGGCGAGCCCTAAAAAAGCCAGGTTTAGCTTGAACAAAAACAGCGTGCAATGCAAAAAAGTGTTTTGCTTGAACAAAAGGTTGATAAAAAAGTTCTCACAGAACACCCATTTAGAAGATAGCGATAGGCTTTCGTAACTCAAAGACCCCTCACGCATAATACAAATTCCCGCTCTCTTTCTGCTCCCTGTCCTTTCTTGAGCCTTCCTTGTTTATTCTCGGCCTTCTTGTCTGCATGTCCCTCCTCAGGGTTATGCCTAATCCTGAGAGAAAGAGGTTCATTCCCTCCTGCATTGACAATGGGCCTGAAACACTTCCTCTCACTGAGGGCGTGCCCTGAAAAACAAGGAGGGCCTCGGCAAGGTAATCAACAAAGAGGAGGTCGTGGTCCACAACAAGCACGGAGACGTGTTTGTGCTCGGCGAAGTCCCTCAGCGTCTTTGCAACCCTGAGCCTTTGCTCAGCGTCCAGGTAGGCAGAGGGCTCGTCCAGCAGATAAAGGGACGCGTCTCTTCCCAGGCAGGCAGCGATTGCAACCCTCTGAAGCTCGCCACCTGACAACTCGCTCAGCTTCTGGGCGAGGAGGGGCTCAAGCCCGAGGGGCCTCACAACCAGAGTGTTGTGCTTTGAGAGCGCGTCCGCAAGAACAACAGCGACATTCTCCTCCGAGGGGGAGAGGTACTGGGGCTTGTAGCTCACGCTCAATCCCTCTGCTGCCTCAATTTCCCCCTTGTCAGGCCTGACGACGCCTGCCAGAATCTTGACAAATGTTGTTTTTCCTATGCCGTTCTCTCCAAGAACCCCGACGACCTTTCCCTTGGGCACCTCTCCTTTCTCTGCCTCCAATGAGAAGTCGCCGAAGCTCTTCCTGACACCCTTCCACGAAACCAGGGGCTCTGATTCTGTTGAGAGATGGGGCTGCTTGGGAAGGAAGGTGAGCTTTGCGTCCCTGAACCTGACGTTCTCCTCTTTCAGGTAGCCCTCGAAGTAGGCGTTTATCCCCACCCTTGCTGACTTGGGCTGGGAAACCACGCCGAAGACTCCCTCCTTTCCGTACATCACGTGGACAAGGTCGGATATGTAGTCAAGCATTATGAGGTCGTGCTCCACAGCAATGACAGAAGTGTCGTCCGAGGCGAGAGACCTTATTTTCCTTGCTATCTTCACCCTCTGGATTATGTCAAGGAAGCTTGAGGGCTCGTCAAATATGAAGAGGTTGGCGTTTTTCGCGGATGCTGCTGCTATCGCAAGCCTCTGCAGCTCCCCTCCTGATATGTTCGCGATGTCCCTGTCAAAGAAAGCAGAGAGCTCAAACTCCTGCGCAAGCCTCTCCGCTTCTTCCTTGCCCGCAACCCTGAGAAGCAGCTCCCTTGCTGTGCCGCTGAAGCGCTTGGGGATTGACTCCACGCTTTGCGGCTTGTAGGAAGGAACAACATCCCCTGTTTCAAGAAGCTCAAAGTGCCTCTGTATTTCCGAGCCCTTGAAGTATTCCCGCAGCTCCTGAAGCGTGGCTTCCTTTCCGGGCTTTCCGAGGTTCGGCTTCAGCACTCCTGCAACTATCTCAAGGGCAGTGCTCTTCCCTATGCCGTTGACCCCCAGGATTCCTACTGACTGGCCCTTCACAGGCACAGGAAGGTTGAACAACGCGAAGGAGTTTTCGCCGTAGCGGTGTATGGGGTCTTTGTCAAGCTCAGAGGGAAGGTTCACTATTGATATCGCGTTCGGCGCGGCATTGACGCATATTCCGCAGCCTATGCACAGCGCTTCGTCTATCCTGAGCCTGTCGCCCTCAAAGTATATGCACTCCTTTCCTGCCCTGTTGACCGGGCAGAGGCTCTGAATGTGGCGCTTGACCTGCATGTCCTTGAGCCGTGTGTTGTCAACAACAGCTATTCTCTTTGCCATGGGCTCTGCTACTCATGGGGATTATTTAAATATTTGCAAGGGCGAAGAAGCAGCGGGGAGAGCTGAAAGCAATGCTGCGCAGATTCTTCTGCGGAGAGGTTGCAACAAGCGACTGGGAAAGAAGAAGCTTGAAAGCTTTGAGAATAAGGCGAAGAAATGCTTACTTCCTGCTGAAGAGCTCCTGCTCAAGCTCAAGCAGCCTCATGTCTATGTTGTCAAAGTGCTCGTAGCCGTGCTGCTCGTTTATTCTCCTGGCCTGGAGAAACTCCTCGTCTGTGGGCATCCTGTTAAGGCCGTGAACAAAGCCGCACTGGTTGCACTGGCCTGCAACAGGCACCTTGTTCTTGCAGTTATGGCATTTTGCGTACGGCATTGCTATCATTGCTTAATTGGTTTCAAGGAGATATATAAATCTTGCGGAGCGCTGAAGAAGAAACTACTCATTTTTGAGTAACACAACATTTATAAGTAGATTGCGTTATCTCGGTGCTATGAGAATTGGCATTGCTGAAACCACCTTCGCAAGGTACCCTATGGGGAAGGTTGCTATAAAGACAATAACCGAGAACGAGAGGCACGAGATTGAGCGCTATGTTGTTCCAGGAGTGAAAGACCTCCCTGTTGCCTGCAAAAGGCTCATAGAGGACTACAAGTGCGACATAGTCATTGCGCTGGGATGGGTGGGGCCCAAAAGAATTGACAAGACATGCGGGCACGAGGCGTCCCTTGGAATACAGCAGGCAATGCTTGCCGCAAAAAAGCACATCCTTGAGGTCTTTGTGCATGAGGACGAGAGGAAAACAGAGGAGGAGCTCGCAGAGCTGGCAGAGGACAGGGTAAGGAAGCACGCCCTCAACGCGCTTGCTCTCCTGAAAGGCAAGGAAACCCTTCTCCCCTTTGCAGGAAAAGGGCTCAGGCAGGGGCACGAGCACGCAGGGCCGCTGAAGGCAAGAGGAAGCAGCAAATGAAAAGAATAGGGATAGTGGTGTCGGACTTCAACCAGAGCGTGACTGAGGAAATGCTTGAGGCAGCCAAGGAAGAGATAAAGAGGAGAAAGGCAAGGCTCTTCAAGATTGTCAAGGTTCCCGGAGTGTTTGAAACCCCCTCAGGTGCGAGAATACTTCTCAGGGACTGCGACGCTGTTGTCGCCCTCGGAGCGGTGATAAAGGGAAAGACAGAGCACGACCGCGTAATAACATACGTCGCCGCCCAGAAGCTCTCAGACCTCTCCCTCGCCTCAGGAAAGCCGGTTTCCCTTGGAATAATAGGGCCCGGCGCAACCCCGAAGCAGGCAAGGAGCAGGGCCAGGGAGTACGCACAGAGAGCTGTGAACGCGGCAATAGAAATGCTGAGGCTGAATGATGAGAATTCAGAAAACCCTTGCAAGGAGTGAGGTCCTGCACAGGGCGATAAATGAGCTGAAGCTGGGCAGGCCGGTGGTTGTGCTGGACGAGAAAAACAGGGAGAACGAGGGAGACCTTGTCATGGCCGCTGAGTTCGCAACGCCGAGATGGGTTAACTTCATGATAAGGGAGTGCAGGGGGCTCGTGTGCGTTCCGATGGAAAGGGAAAGGCTTGCCTCCCTCGGAATCAGGGAGATGGTTGAAAGAAACGAGGACCCCCACTGCACGAGGTTCGCTGTTTCTGTTGACGCAGTTGGCTGCACAACAGGAATCTCTGCTTATGAAAGAAGCATGACCATCAGAACACTCGCCAGCCCTCTGGCAAGGAAAGAGGATTTCAGGAAGCCGGGGCACGTTTTCCCCCTCATCGCAAACCCGCTGGGACTCAAGGGAAGGAGGGGGCACACAGAAGCATCCCTTGAGCTGATGAAACTTGCCGGCCTCTCCCCTGCGGCAGTCATATGCGAGATACTGAAAGATAACGGCGAGATGGCGAGGAAAGAAGACCTTAAGGAGTTCTGCCATTTGCACGGCTTTGAGTTCATAGAGATAAGCGACATCACGGAATTCTTGGGCGAGTGAAGGCAGGACCCACTTTAGTATTTTAGCTGCTTCACCCCATTCCGCAAAGTGCCTGTAATGTTTGACTCTTGCAGCAGCATGGCAAAGACAGGAGATGACACAAATCAGGGAATAATGAACAACGATTCACTTGAATGTTAGGTGTGCGCCTTGCGGCGCGCTTATGCTGTTCTTAGAGAATCCTACATACCTGTTGCCTCTCAAAGTAGTGCCTGTAGCAACACCTGTTATTACGAAAGTGAGAGGGTTCTGCACGTGGGGCGTTGTTAATTCAAATGTGTTGTTGTAAATGTTGAATGGGCTGCAACTGCTGTCCGAGGCTTGGTAATAAAGAATCCTATCGTTACTCCTGAAGATGTTGTTGTAGATGTGATAACCAAAAGGCCTGGCAGAGCCGCACTCATAAGCCTGAATAGCAGCGGCGTAAGTGGCAAAGCTACCATAACCCGCGTATCCGCTGGGAGTAGGGTCATAAGTGTAAGCAGTTATGTTGTTATCATAAATATAAATGTCTCCCCGGGTATCGTCAGAGGCTAGGTTGAGGGGTGATGCAGGACCATAACTGCTGCTTTCCTGGCTGCTAATCACAGTGTTCCTGTATATGTGCTGATCGTGACCTGCCTCTATTTTTAAGCCGTGTGCGTTCAGCCACAGAGTCTTTTCCCTTGTGGGGCCGTTGTCCCTGACCCTTGTTTCCTTGATGTAGAGGTAGTTGTCGTGTATGGAGCAACGGGTGCAGGTAATGTGAATCCCCCTCCCTGTAACAGGCACTATCCTATTATCATAAACCTCCAGGTTGGGACAGGAAGCAACTATGCCGTAGCCGTTAATATACCTTTCCTCGTGCCTTATGTTGTTATTGTAAATCTTAACACTGGCAGGGCTTCCTTCAGTGCAGGCTATACCTACATGCGGCCCCCCAACTATCTTGTTGTTGTACACCTCTACCATGCCTGAAGGCGCCTGCACCCAGATAGACTTTTCGCCGGGATAGTGCCTGTTAGATATTGTTTGAACATTATTGTAGATAACATTGTCATGAATCTTCCCGTTGGAACCTTCCCTGTAATTAACAGGAGTAGCGTCGTGGCACTCCATCGTTATGTTTAAGTGGTCTATCTCGCATCCCTCGCAACCCCTGAGGTAAATTGCGTGAGTGGCTGTGCCGCTGCTTGTGGAAGCACTCCTGCACTGCTTCCCCCGCTGAATTATCTTTCCGTTGGTGACACGGAACCTATCACCACCCCCCGTCATAGAAGGGTGGTTCAAAACCGCGTAATACCAATTAGAAGAGTCAGGT
>CAYVGP010000028.1:0-10027 GCA_964451135.1 uncultured Methanosarcinales archaeon | reverse complement strand
GCTTTGCAGTTTTTCTTAAAAAGGTTATTCGTAAAAAGTGGGCCCAGCCGGATTTGAACCGGCGACCTCCGCCTTGTAAGGGCGACGTCATAGCCGGGCTAGACTATGGGCCCTTTTCTCCAAGATGGTCTTTTTCCAACAAAACTTCTGCATTGTTATCCCACTATTGCTTCTGCACAGCATCCAAACCTGCTCTGCCTGCTGGTTTGTGAAAACACGCGCTCTTAAAAACGTTTTGCTTTGCGATAGATATAATATTAAATTAATATTATAAAACCATAATCTTTTTAAATAATCATATTATTTTAACATTCATGCCCAAAATAATGAGCACAGGGAGGCAATTCATAGTGACCCTGCCAAAGGAGCTGATTTCCCTGATGAAGTGGAAGAAGGGCACTGAAGTTCTCATCTCAAAATTCCCTGAAAAGAGGATTCTCTTCATAGAGGAGGTTTCGTCAAATGGCAAAAACAACAAGGAATGATTTCGTTTCGATAAGGTACGTCACTGAGCTCAGGCCGAAGCTCTTTGGCAACGAGGCATTTTTCGGCCACATCTCCTTTGATGACTCAATACCCATGAGTCTGTGGGGGAGATAGCGCTCTTGGGGCTTGCAGGGGCGGAGAGAAAAAGAGGTGACGCTGAAGACTAATGCTTATGACAGCAATGACTTGCCCTTTGTTCTAAAGGTACCCCCACACCTGCAAACCCTGCAAGCCCCACCAAAAACTATTTATACAAGATGTATTACAGTATACAAAAAAGTATATTGAGTTATGCGAAACCAATAAAAACCATTCCGCAAATAGGGCGCAAGATGGCATCACACCAGGAACAGATATTTGACCTCCTCTTCAACCAGGACGAAATTACTTGGCAGTCCATCATCTACGAATTGGTCAGGGAAAACAAGATGGACCCCTGGGACGTGGACATCTCGCTTCTCGCCCAGAGGTTCGTGGAAACCCTCCAGACACTCAAAAAGATGGACTTCAGGATTTCAGGAAAGATACTGCTCGCAGCAGCAATCCTTCTTCGCTTGAAGTCAAGCAGGTTCATTGACACAGACCTCGCCGCCTTTGAGCAGCTCATGCAGAGTTCCGAGGAGCTTGCAGAGGAGTTCTACGAGGAGCTTGAGCACGACCTCGCAGAGGCTGTTCCCGCGGAAGCCTCGGAGAGGGAGGAGTTCCGCCTCGTTCCCAGAACCCCGCAGCCAAGAAAGAGAAAGGTGAGCGTGTTCGACCTGGTTGAGGCGCTTGAAAAGGCCCTTGAGGTGCGCAACAGGAGGATAAGCAGGCCGAAGCCCAAGGCCCCGAGGGTTGAGGCCCCGAAAGACGTGATGGACATATCCCTGCTCCTTGACTCGGTTTTCGCCCAGATAAGGGACTACTACTCCTCAAACACCAAGCGCCTCAGCTTCACAATGCTCCTTCCCTCCCAGTCAAAGGAGGACAAGGTCCAGACATTCATTCCCCTCCTGCACCTCACAACCCAGCGAAAGATAGACATAGAGCAGTACGAGCATTTCGGGGAGATATTCATAGACCTCCTCCAGAAGCCGCTGTCAGAGCCGAAGGCGAATATCACAGCGTGAGCATTTCTTCTTCTAACTGCCGCCAATAGAAGATTTTTTAAATATTCCCTGTTTCTTGCTGTTTGCAACACGCAAGGTGCTTGACAATGAGAGGACAAATAAGGCTTATTTCAGGAAGCGCGAACAGGCCGCTAGCAGAAGAAGTGGCTAAAATTCTCGGGATTAAGCTGACACCTGTCAGAATAACGAAGTTCGCGGACGGCGAAACATACGTGAGGATACTTGAGAGCATCCGCGGGCAGGACGTCTACATCATCCAGCCAACCGGCAACCCGGTGAACGAGAACCTCATGGAGCTTTTGCTGATGATTGACGCGCTGAGAAGGGCCTCGGCAGGAAGCATATGCGCTGTCATGCCCTTCTTCGGCTACGCGAGGCAGGACAGGAAGGCAACATCAAGAGAGCCAATATCAGCCAAGCTCGTGGCCAACCTTATTTCTGTTGCAGGAGCCAACAGGGTTATTGCCTGCGACCTGCACGCCCCGCAGGTGCAGGGATTCTTTGACATCCCCCTTGACCACCTGGAAGGGCTTCCTTTGATATCAAACTACTTCAAGAAGAAGAAAATCAGGGACGCTGTTGTTGTGTCCCCTGACATAGGCGGCATCAAGATGAACAGGAAGCTGGCTGAGCGCCTCAAGGTGCCATTAGTCCTCATAAGCAAGAGGCGCTCCCTCACAAAGCCCGACACAGTTGAGGAGATGGAGATACTCGGCGACGTGAAAGGGAAAAACATCATCATGACTGACGACGAGATAAACACCGCAGGGACGATGGTCAGGGCAGTAGAGCTTCTGAAAGAGGCGGGGGCAAGGGACATCTACGTGAGCGCAACCCACGCCGTGCTTGCCGGCGAGGCAGTTCAAAGGCTTTCCTCAGCCCCTGTGAAAGAGGTTGTGGTCACAAACACCCTCAGCGTTCCGGAGGAGAAAAGCTTTCCCAAGCTAAGGGTTGTCTCAATCGCAAAGGTCGTTGCTGAAACAATACGCATCATAAACCAGGGAAGGCCGATGGGCGTTTACCTGGAAAACCTGTGATTCTCATGGCCTCAAAAAAGGAGCTTGAGGAAAAATACCTTCAGATCCAGATAATAGACCAAGAGCTGAAGAAGATAGACACCCATGTGCAGGCGATTGACGAGCAGCTTGTTGAGATTGAGAGCATAAAGGCCTCAATAGAGGAGTTCAGGAGTGTTGCAGCAGGCCAGAGGCTTCTCTTTCCCTTGAGCCAGGGGATATTCGCGAAAGCAGCCCTTGTTGAGCCCCGGAAGCTCTACATAAACGTGGGAGCAGGCATAGTGGTTGACAAGACACCTGAGGAAGCCAGCAAGCTCTTAACAACCCAGCAGGACTCGCTCTCAAAGAACAGGGAAATCCTTCTTCAGCAGATGGAGAAGCTCATAACCCTCGCCAAGTCCTTTGAAAAAGAGCTCTCAGCAAGCAAAGCTTAAATAGCCCTTGTTCTCCACCCTGCGTTATGTTCAAGTTCCTGAAGGAAAAGCTGAAGAGCGCTGTAAAAAAGTTCTCAAGGCAGGTTGACGAGGAAGCAGAGGAGGTCAGGGAGGAGGCCCCCGAGAAGCCCGAAAAGCAGGCGCCTGAAAAAAAGCCCGCTCCTGCTTCTGAAGCAGGGGAGCCAGAAGCTAAAGAAGAAAAAAAGCCGGAAGAGCATGTTTCTGAGACCGGGAAAGCTGTTTCTGACGAGGGCATAGCCAAAAAGGAAGCTGTTGCGGTGGAGCGTGAAGAAGAACCGGCAGAGCCAGAACCCCTTAAACCAGTTGAGCAGGAGGCCCCCGAGGAGCCCGAGCCCGAGAAAGAAGAGCCCGCTGAGCCCGAGCCCGAAGCGCCAACCCAGGAGAAGCCGGCGCAAGCTTCCGAGCAGCCAAAAGGGGCAGAGCATCCTGAGCCGGAGAAAGAAGAAGCAGGGAAGGAGAAAGAAGAGCCCCGGAAGCCCGAGAAGGAAGCCCCTGAGGAGCCGGAGAGGACGCCCCCAAAACCCGCTGAGCCCGAGCTGGTGAAGGAGGCCCCTGAGGAGCCTGAGCCGGAGAAAGAAGAAGGGGAGGAGCAATCCGAAGAGCCGGAAGAGGAGAAGGGCTTCTTCGCCAAGCTCAAGAGGAGGTTCGCAAAAAAAGAAGAGCCCGAGCCTGAGACGCCAGAGCCGGCTGAGCCAGGGCTGGAAAAAGAGCTCGAGCCAGAAAAAAAGGGAGTCATCAGCTTCATAAGGGAGAAGGTCTCAAAGAAAAGGCTTTCCGAGGAAAAGTTTGAGGAGCTCTTCTCTGAGATAGAACTCGCTCTGCTTGAGAACAACGTTGCACTGGAAGTTGTTGAGAAGATAAGGGAAGACCTGAGGAAGGAGCTTGTCGGCACCCCTATTCCGAGAGGTGAGATTGAGAAGAGGGTTTCTTCAGCCATAGCTGACTCGATAAGGTCGCTTTTTGACGTTGAGCAGATAAACCTTGAGGAAAGGATAAGGGGGAAGAAGCCCTTTGTCATATGCTTCTTCGGAGTCAACGGAGCTGGCAAAACAACAACAATAGCGAAGATGGCGAAGCTCCTCATGGGCAAGGGCTTCAAGGTGGTTCTTGCAGCTGCAGACACCTTCAGGGCGGCAGCCATTGACCAGCTCCAGCTTCACGCAGACAAGCTGGGAGTGAAGCTCATAAAGCACGACTACGGGAGCGATGCAGCTGCTGTTGCCTTTGACGCAGTTGAGCACGCCAAGGCAAAGGGGATTGACGTTGTGCTGATAGACACAGCAGGAAGGATGCACTCAAACGTGAACCTTCAGGACGAGCTGAAGAAGATAGTGAGGGTTGCCAAGCCCGACCTCAAAATATTCGTGGGCGAGGCGATAACAGGCAACGACTGCGTGGAGCAGGCAGAGCAGTTCAACAGCACGGTGGGAATTGACGCAATCATACTCACCAAGAGCGACGTTGACGAGAAGGGCGGCGCATTTGTTTCTGTCTCCTACGTCACAAAGCGCCCCATACTGTTTCTGGGAGTGGGCCAGAACTACGAGGACCTGAAGCCCTTTGATGCTTCTTTGGTAATGGAGACTCTCGGATTAGAGGCCTAACTAACCCCTGCCTTGTTATTTTGCAGCAGGGACCTTGTCTCGTAAAAAAGCTCAGGGTTCTCAGCCCTCAGCTTGATGACGGGCGTTTCTGGGTTGTAGTGGTACTGCAACTCCGGAAACTCCCTGTAGGCCAGCTCCTCCAGGTCCACAATCTTTCCGCCTCTTTTCTCAAATCCTAGCAGCACGGGAAAGCCGTTGTTCAGCCCCATTCCGGGCTCAAACTCCTGAAGCATCTCAAAAAGAGGAACGAAGCCCTTTGCCTGCTCCTCAAAGTTTTCGTATTCCACATATATCATTCTCGGGGGCTGCATGCTTGATACCCCTATGTTCTTGTCAATGAGAACAACAGCTATGCGGTTGTAGTTCTTGGCCATCTCTGCCTCAACGCCCTGCCCTGTTGACGGCAGGATGTTGTGGCCCGTGAAGAAGCGGGCGCCGGCAATCTTTGAGGCATCAACCTTGTAAACGATTGTTGGTTCGTTGGTTGCGCCGACATCAGGAGAGTAAGGGGCTGTTGCAGGGTCGTACGCCTTTAGGCCTGAAGGAACAAGAACCTTGTTTATGAGGGTTTCCTGCCTCGCCTTGACATGCTTTTTGAGCTCTTGAGGCGTTGATGTCAGGGAGATGTGGCAGTAAGCCATAAATGGGTCCTCCTCAACATTGTCCAGCCCGTCAAGCTTGAGAAGCTGCTTCAGATGCGCTTCGCGCTGCACAGGGTCCATCAAAACCTTTATCTTTCCCATCTAAGGAGGCGAACATGGACTTTTTTAAAAAATTTTACTTTATTGAAGATTTTCTGAGACCGCGTAGTCCCGACAGCATGTTTTTGAATTGCGTTTAACATGCTTTAAATGAATCAGAAAAGACCCGTGGATAATATCTGCTGTAAAAACAGGAACCCGTTGTTCGTTGAACCCCGGAAAAAGTGACGAGATTCTGGAATTCTGCGAAAAATATTGCGGGAGAGAGGCGAGGCCCGACTATATCCCTGCCTGATAATAAATCATGTAGGTGCCTGCAGCCATCAGCGCATAGGGCGTTGCCTTCTCTATCGCCGGCACTATTGACCTTATTCTCTTCTCAGCCACCTCCCTCGCCACTATTATCGCAACTGTTGCCCCTGTCATCATCGCGCTCATCCCAAGTATGTATGCGAGCAGGTATGCAAGGCCGTTTGTTCTTGAGGAGTCAGCTATGCCCTGCAGCACAACGCTCAGGAACAGGGGAAATGTGCAGCTCAGTGCTGCTATTGCGTAAGCAACCCCGAAGATGAACGAGCTTCTTTTGGGGTTCTTTATTGCAGAGAGAAGCTTCCCTGCTCTGATGTTCAGCTTTTTCCCTGCAACCATGAGGACACCTGCAAGAATAAGCGCAGACCCTGTTGCTATTGCTATCCCCGGGATAGCCGCCTTCACGCTGTTGCCGAGGAGCAGTATTGTGCCTCCTGATGCTCCGAACACTGCGAAAAAGCCAAGCGAGGCAATGGCGCCGAAGCGTGCTGCAGTAAGCAATTTTTTTGCCGGCCATGTTTCCTTCAGCTTGTTGGAAAAGGAGTAGGTGACGTAGCTTGGAAGAAGCGCGACAGAGCACGGGGAGAAAAACGCGGCAAGGCCTGCTCCGAATGAAAAAGAGAGGAAAAGGGGGTTGAGCATTTTAGGCGTTTTTCAGGGCCTCAAGAAGGGTTCTCCACTGCTGCTCGCTGAAGGCCCCTGAGCCCCCGTAGATTATCTTTCCCTCGCTTGAGACAGCGTACTTCGTTGTTGTGGACCTCACCCTGTAATTCGCGAGTATCTCTGCTGTTGAAGGCGCCCACTTTATTCCGGACAGGGCAGGGTACTTCTTCTGGTACTCGCTTATCTCCTTCTGCCCCTCAGACAGGTCAAGGCTCATGGCTATGATTGCCACGTCGTTCGCATATTCATTGTATATTCCTGAAAGAGTTGAAAAATCCTTTGCGCAGAAGGGGCACCAAGTCGCAAAGAAATAAACGAGAACAGGCCTTTTTTGCGATGAGAAACTGCTGAGAGAGACCTCCTCCCCTGTTGTTGTCTTCACAGAGAATTCAGGGGCGCTGTCTCCTCTGTTTACTCCTGTGCTTGCCGCCTGTTTGGCCTCTGGATTTGGCTTAGGTTGGCCTCCTGTTGTGCACCCGACCACTATCAGCGCTGAGATAAGCGCCACTGCTATTATCCACCTTCTCATTGAATCACCCTTTGCTGTTTTAATGGAAACGATTCGTTTTTTCATGCGCAGCCTCCCGGGGCTGCTGTTACAGGCACTCCCTCCCTGTTTAAAACCTTGAGCTTTAACTTTTCAAACACAATTTTGAGAGCTTTTATGCGAAAGTTTTAAAAGATTGAAAACCACTTTTTTTGGCATGGAATACAAAAAGCTCATAGAGGAGCAGATTCGCCTTGCAAAGAAGGTTGAGCTCAAGGACGGCTTTGATAAGCTTGAGCTTCTGGGGGGCGTTGACCAGGCATACGTGGGGGACAAGATAATATCCTGCGCTGTTGTTGTGAACGCAGATTCTTTGAAGCTGGTTGACAAGGCATGCACAATCTCTTACCCTCCGATGCCATACGTGCCCGGCTTCCTGAGCTACAGGGAGGGCCCTATAATCGTGGAGACAATCAGCAAGCTCAACGAGAGGCCCGACGTGCTCTTTGTCGACGGCAACGGAATCCTCCACCCCCGGAGGTTCGGTATTGCGAGCCACGTGGGTCTGCTCCTGGACATCCCGACAATAGGGGTCGCCAAGAAGCTGCTCACAGGAGAGGTCAGGGGCGACACTGTTTATCTTGACAAGGAGGCGGTTGCCAAGGTTCTTGCCACGAAAGAACACGCAAAGCCCATATACGTGAGCCCCGGCCACAAGGTATCCTTGCGCACAGCCCTTGAGCTGAGCAGGAAGACTCTCACAGGATACAAGCTCCCCTACCCGCTCCACCTCGCCCACAAGTTCGCAACAAAGATGAAGAGGAAGCAGAAATCACTGATGAAAAGCGAGGATTAGCTTCATGAGAAATACTCACGACCTTGTGTGAGCAAGGAATTCTGGACTCTCAAAGATTCGTTATTTTGGCGGCATCGTGTCTTTTTTGAAAATAATCCATAACCACTTTCCAATGACGAAAACTTTATATAGTTTGTTTGTTTTGTTGGGTTGATGGCAGAAGAGGCTGCGTCAGGCGAATGCTCAGGGGAAGCTGCTGAGAGCAGCGGAGAGGACCTTGAGGCAAGAGTGGAATCAGCAAGCACTGAGCGCGAGGATTCCAGGGAAAGCGCTGAACACCACGCCTCAGCCAGCTACAATGCTTCAGAAGAAAAGCGCGGCTCCTCCGCGGAACGCGCCTACAGGGCTTCAGGCAGCGAGTCCGGCTCAAAGAGAACCATTCACGGCGCAGTCGCCCTCATAACCCATTATGATCCTGAAACAGGAGAAGGAAAGCTCTATCTTGAAGAGAAGCCCCAGGACTACGCCCTGCCTGAGCAGCGCGGCAGGCTCGCACTTCCCGGAGGCGCGATAGACACGACAGACCCTGACAGCAAAAGCGCTCTTGAGAGGGAGATTGAGGAGGAATTCATGGATGAGGAAGCCAAGGAGGTGCTTATCAGGATTCTAAGGCAGACTAATTCGCCCTACACTGTGCTGAGGGATGACGTTGACGGCGAAACAGCCTTTACCTACGTGTACCACATAGACATACCTGATAAGGAGGACTGGGCAAAGGTCGAAAAGGGCGAGCTCGGCCACGACGCAGGCCCGAAGAGAGTCCTGACATTTGAGGAAGCGAGGGCAATACCCCCCGACAGGTACGCATTCAGCCTCGGATACGCAATCCACAAGTACTTGAGCGAGGTCTCTGCTGCTCCAAAGACCGCTGCTTTGCTGGCCTATTCTCCAAAAAGCCCTGCTGTGCCGTCAAACTCTTTCAGGCTGGCTGCCTGACTTCTTTAAGCTGAAAACCCTCTCAGCCCGCTTGCCATTGTTTTTCACAACCCACTAGACTGCTGCGCGCAGAAGATTTAAACCCCCTGCCTTATTTTCTCAGCATGCAGGAAGCAACAAGCGTATTCGGGGTTCAGGGCGGGAAAGCAGGGATCTCAAGGGCCCTGGTTTCTCTTGCCGCAAGGGCGGGCAATGACTCAAGGGTTTGGTTCATTGACACAGGAAACTACTTTGAGTCAGGGCTACGCCTTCTTCCCCTGACATCTGCTGCTTTGAGGGCTGCGAGGGCGACGCTGCGCACAAGCCCCTGCTCAGCGCAGGAGCTGCTCTCCCTCCTGAAGTCCTCAAGGGACGTCATAGTGCTGAACAGGATAGGCTTCATAGTGGTGAGCCCCCTCAACGGGCTTTTCAGCGAGGAGGATGCTCCTTCCCTCGCAGAAGAAATTTACAGCACTCTGTCAGAGTTGTCCTTCCAACTCGGAGTAACAGTTGTGTTCGGCATCACAGAGCCCGAATCTGCTGCTGAGAAAGCGCTCGCGGCCTCGCTGGGAGCAGTTTACATGGTTTGAGACACCTTCTTGCGCTCCCTGCCCCAGCCTGATTCTCTGCTCAACCCCGCCTTTTCTGAACAAAGAAAGACTGGGCCCGGTGGGATTTGAACCCACGACCACTGCTTCTCTTAGCAGGATCCCAATGAAGGGAACGCCCCCATCCTCGGAAACAGCGTTTCCGGGAGGTTCAGGGTCCCTGAACCTATAAGAGCAGCGCTCCACCAGGCTAAGCTACGGGCCCAGCACCAACGATGGATTGGAAGCTTTTTTTAAAGTTTTTGCTATGGGTTGGCTTGCTCGGGCCGCTCGCCCGGCATACTAGTTTAACGAGGTCCTCGTAAGGGGATCTGGACGGAGAAAGCTGCAACTTTTGAAAATTTGTTGAAGTACTCAAACGACGAACACTCTTCTAACAATGACAAAAATCGTTTCAAATCAACAAGTTTTTATACTTTAAATTCTCCCAGCTGTAAATGCCTGAGTCAAAAGGAGATATGTTGGCTAAAAACCAGCGGAGGGGCACGAAAGCAGAGGCTCTTGCGGTAGAATGGTTGAAGAAGAGAGGCTTTAAAATTATCGTCTGGCACAAAAAGAAACCTTCAGCCAAATATTTTGATATTAAGGCTTCTAAAGGTAAGCAAAGATGGATAATAGAAGTTAAATCGTACAAGAAGCCACCAGTAAAAATTGAAAATCTCAAAAAAATGGTGGATACAAAGGGAATTGATAAGATAGGATTGCTTTTTGTTTCTAATGAAGATGCTCCATTTATCCTGTTTGAATTGAATAAGATGAGCTACGCTGGATTAAAGTCTAGCAAAACTAAGGGTAAGAAGGTAGAAAAAGCAGCTGCT
>CAYVGP010000027.1:0-10032 GCA_964451135.1 uncultured Methanosarcinales archaeon | reverse complement strand
GACATTTACATCCAGTTCCTTCAGACATACGAGGGCGTGGAGGGTGACTCTGCCAGCATAGCAGTAGCAACAGCAGTCATATCGGCTCTGAAGCACATACCTGTGAAGCAGAACTACGCAATGACAGGAAGCCTTTCTGTGCGCGGCGAGGTTCTTCCTGTTGGGGGGGTTTCCTCAAAGGTGGAGGCAGCGATTGAGGCAGGGATAGAGAAGGTGATTGTTCCTGCCTCGAACCTGAAGGACATAATAATATCTGAAGAAAAGCTGCAGAAGATAAGAATAATCCCTGTCAAAACAATAAGCGAAGTTCTTAAAGAGGCCCTTTACTGGAAAGGCAAGGAGAGCATTCTCAAGAAGATAATGCAGGCAAGGGAATAGGATTCCTCAAGACTTCTTCTCCAGAGATGCCCTTTTCACTATGAGCCTTGACGAGGTGCCGTCCCCTTGGCTCTCAAACTCCTCCACCAAAATCCGCCTCTTAAACAGCGGGCAGTCGAGCACAAGGGTTTCGTACTCCCCGCCCTCGCCCGCCACGTTGAGCCCTAACTTCTTGTTCAGAAGCATTAGTTCCCCGAGGGCTTTCTCGTCTATCTTTCTTCCGAGCCATGATTTGCTCAGCCCTTCCGCAGCCACTGCTGTCACAATAACGGAGAAGCCCTTTGAGAGCAGTTCCCTTATTTCCTGCGCCTGGTCGATGTGCCACAATGGGGAAAAGACCTTGAGCCCTGCTGAGTCGCACACTGCCTCAATCCTGTCCCTCTGGTACTGGCTGAACAACGCGCCTGTGACAACGCCTGTTATGCGGTGCTCCTTTTTTGCCTGCTCCAGCGCCGCCCTCAGGTCTTCAAGCTCGAGTTCTTTCTCTCCTGCTGTTTCCTGCGTTATCAGGGGCATGCCTGATGCAATGCCCTGCAGCTCTGTTACCTCAATGGCAGGGGTGTGGAACATGTAGCTGTGGGGGTTCCTGCTTCTCAGGGTTATCAGGCATGCGAGTTCGTAGTTCAGGGAGTTCATGACGTAGGCTGCGTACCAGCTGTCTTTGCCCCCGCTGCAAAGAACCCCCAGGCGCTGGCTGTGCTCGGGGAACAGGGATTTCAGGTACCTGGCCCTGCTCAGCCCCCTTCTCTTGGAGAGCCGGACAAGGGCCTTGTCAAAGCCGCTTCCGTACTGAGCCGCCTTTTTGGGCCTGAACGCATCTTCCTTTTTTACGCCGAGAAGAAGTGCCGCCCTTCTCAGGGCGTACTTCTCCATTCCGTCTTTTATTTTCAGCTCAGCAGGGATTCGCAGTGAAAAGCTGACAAGCTTCTTGTCCAGAAATGGAAGCCTGAGCTCAACCCCCCTGTTCATTGTGAGCACGTCGTCCCTGTAAAGGTCTCTTTCGTAAAGCATCCTTATTCCTGAGAGGCACTCCTTGTTCAGGTCCGCGGAGTTCCTGTGGCGCTGGTACCCTGCAAAGAGCTCCTCCGAGCCGAGCCCTGAGAAGAGCACCCTGCAGCCGCGCCTTGCCGCCTCTTTTGATGCTGCCAGAAAGGGCATGCCCACTGCTGTTTTGACAGGGTGGGGCTCGCCTATCTCAAAGCAGACTTCTTTCGCGAGCTCTGCTGCCTCTTCCTCGCCTATGCTTATGACAACGTGGCGGAAGCCGTACCTCTCAGCAACTTCCCTTGCTGCCTCAAGGTCGTGGGGCGCTTTTGCGGTGCCTGAGAACACTGCTGTGTAGCACTCTGCCTCAACCCCCATCTCATAGCACATCTTGGCTATGATGGTGCTGTCAATGCCCCCTGAAAAGAGTATGCCTGCCTTGATTCCTCTGCGCGGCAGCCTTTTGGCAACAGCTTCTTTTATTAGTTCCGAAAGCTCAAGGATGACGGCTTCTTCGGAAACACCTCCTTTTTCTGTTATTGCGAAAAAAGGCCTCTGGGCTTCCTGAAGCCTGTCTGCCTCAAGGTTGTAGATGAGTATCTTTCTGGGGTTAAGCTCTGCAATGGCAAGCACTTCGCTGTTCAAGGCGCTGATGGCGTTTTTTTGGCTTGCGAAGGCAAACCCGTTCTGATGCGCGTACCACAACGGCTTTACCCCTATTATGTCCCTTGCGAGAACCAGGGTGCTGTCCCTGAGGTACGCGAATGCGTACACCCCGTCAAGCTCTTGAAGAACCCTGAAGAGCGGCTCTGGCTCAAGAGAGGGCAGCTCGTCCAAGAGCATCAATAGCAGTTCTGAGTCGCTCTTTGGGTTGATTTTCCTCCTTGCAGCGAGCTCTTTCCAGTTGTATATCTCGCAGTTTGCAACAAGAACGCCCTTGGCTTTGATTGGCTGGGGGCAATGCCCCACAACAGAGTGAAGCACATGCCCTAAAGCAATATTGCTCCTGCTTTGGAGCTTTTCCTTGAGCTCGGCAGGACTCGGTGCGAGAAGCACCCTGGCGCCATCAAAGAGTCCCGCCCTGTCTTTCCCCCTCTCCCTCATTCTTTCCAGCGAGAGCAGGGCCCTTGAAGCTGCGTTGGGGGCGTTTATGAAGCCGGTTATTCCGCACATGAAGGAAAAGAAGCCGGGAAGATTTAAAAAATGTGCGCAAGCCCTTTGCAGATAATAGTTGTTTCCAAGCGCTTTGCAAACGCATGCCCGCCGAAGCAGCTGTTCCTGAGAGCCAAAAAAAAGCTGTCACAACCAAGAAATGCCTCAAGCCCGCTTCATGAACATAAGCTCTCTTGCGCCTGTGGATTTGAAGAACTCGCCGTGGCTGAAAACAGGCTTCCCCATGACGATAGTTGTCACCGGCCATCCCTTAGCCCTCATTCCATCATAAGGCGTCCAGCCGCACCTTGTTTCCTGGTCCTGGTTTCTGATGGTTTTTTCCTCCTTCATGTCAACAAGAACTATGTCCGCGTCCATGCCCTCCCTTATAAAGCCCTTTCCCCTTATCCCGAGCAGCCTGGCAGGGTTCTCAGAGAACATTGAGACGAGCGCTGAAAGGCTGAGCATTCTGGAGTTCACAGCATTAAGCATGAGGGGGAGTGCGTTCTCAACACCTGGCATGCCTGCAGGGGCTGACCAGTATTCCCTCTCCTTTTCCTCCCGGGTGTGGGGGGCGTGGTCAGTGGCAATTGTGTCCACCATCCCCTTTCTTAGAAGCTCCCAGAGCCCTGCCCTGTCCTCTCTTGTGCGGAGAGGGGGATTAACCTTTGCGAAGTTCCCGAGCCTCTTGTAGTCGCGGACATCAAGAAAGAGGTGGTGGGGGCAGACTTCCACGGAGACTTTTCCAGAAGCGCCCCCTGCTCTTATAACCCTGACCTCCTCAGGAGTTGAGGCGTGGGCGAAGTGGAGATGGCTCTTTTTGCCCTTGCGGAGCCGCAGGAGCCTTTCAACAGCAGCTAAAGCAGCCTCTTTCGGCCGTATCTTTGAGTGGATGCTTGGCTCAGCTGAGCCCCTGAATTTTTCTTCCCTCTCTCTTATTATTTTCTCGTCCTCTGCGTGCACCGCTATGTAGAGACCTGAATTCAAGTAGGCGGATATTGCCTGTTCGCTCTCAACGAGCATGTTTCCTGTGGAGCTTCCCGCGTATAGCTTGACTCCCGCGATGTTTTCAGCTTTCTTTGCCTCCTCAATGTTTGAGTTTGTTGCCCCGAAGTAGATTCCGTAATTCACTATGCTCTTTTTGGCAAGCTCCCTTTTCTGCTCCAAGGCCCTGAGGGTTGTTGTCTGAGGCGCAGTGTTTGGCATGTCAATAACGCTTGTTATTCCTCCCTTGGCAGCAGCCCTGCTTCCTGAGGCCCAGTCCTCCTTGTGGGTGAGCCCCGGCTCCCTGAAGTGCACGTGCGCGTCTATCATGCCGGGGAGCGCAACAAGGCCCTCTGCGTTGATTGTCTCGCCAGAACCAGCTTCCCCTTTAAACTCGCTGCATCTTCCCACCGCTTTTATCCTTCCTTCCTCGATAAGAATGTCCCTCTTCACCAGAAGGTTTCTCACAAGAACCCTCGCCTTTCGTATTAGCAGCATAACTCGTCATGCTCTCTCTCGGCTTAATATATTTTTTGGAAAGGCTCCCTGCGTTTGCTACGTGTTTGTGCGCTGAAATCCATGCCCCTGCAGAAAAAGGTTCTTTTTAAGAAGCCCTGGTTCTTCGGCGGGACCTTACTGCCCTGCGTATTCGTTTTTTATGCACTCTTGGGGCTCTAGTCACATGAAAACTCGGAGTATTCGTCCCCTTCTTGTTCCCGGTCTGATTCTGTCTTTTTCCCAGCTTACGCCCAGAGCTTTCCTCCTCATGGGTTGAAGCGGCGCTTCTTAGAGAGCCTGCGTTTTGTTTTATTTCTTCATCCTCTTTTTTCACAGAGAAGCCGGACCCTGTGCTTTTCTTGCTATCGCGGATTATGGTATTGAAGCGATCTAGTGCCCCTGTTTTAAGGCTAACACGTTTTTGGGGGATTGAGTTCATAAGAAGACCCACAGTGATTATGCTGCCGCTTGCAAAAATAAATGCCACTAGAGCTGCTGCAACTGATACCTTAAGCTTTTCGTAGCTCATCTTAGATCAAATTCCTCCGTATGTATTCTGTATTTTGGAACGCCGAGGAGTTTGAGGTTCTTGATTAAACTCTTTTTTAATGCTGTTGGTCCGCATAAATAAAATTCTTTGTTTTTCACGTTTCCCACAATACTCTGAATGGAGCCAGCTGTTAAGCGCCCTTCCGCGCGCGTAATCCAAGGAATCAGCTTAAAATTATGAAGCCTTGCTTCAACATGAAAAAGATCAGAAAGGCAAATCATGTCTTCTTGTCGCCTGCAGGAGTAAAACAACCACACCCTTTTAGTGGACAAAGCATTTTCTCTCAGGTCCTCAGCCATCCCAAGGAAGGGGGTTATGCCAATGCCTCCAGCCACCCATACTTGGTCACGCTCGGTGTCTGCGGAATGGCTGAACCTCCCGTAAGGCCCCTCAATTGAAACAGGGTCTCCGACTTTCAGGTGTGTAAGTTTGCTCGTGAAATCTCCCAGACTCTTGACAATAATCTTAATGAGCGGATAGTTTGATCTGGAAGCGATAGAGAACGGGTGGCTCTCGGGCGAGAGCTTGTGGTTGTAAAACCGTACGAATACAAACTGACCTGCTTTATACGCCAGGGGTTTGTGTTCCGGAGCCATAATTATCTCATAAGTGCTCTTATTTTTCCTGTTTATGGAGGCAATTCTGTATTTAGCTGCCTTAAATAGCCTGTCCTTAATAAACAAGCTGTACGAGAATCCGCCCAGCCCTATGAAGGAAACAGCAGAGGCGTAATAGTAGTACCCGGAGAATATCAAATCCTTTGAAGCATCACCCCTTACCATGAATATGTGAAGGACAGCAAAAAAAAACACAAGGCCTAAGAACTCATGGGAAAACTTCCATCTGTGATACCTTATTTTAGTGAACAGTGTTATGAATATTAGGAATATCAACCCCAGAAGTGAGATTATTCCGAAGTTAACAGACCAGTGGGAGCTGGGTAAAAGGTAAAGTGCTGCTTGCTTTATGTTATCCGGAACAAACTTAAGAACCAAAAGAATGGGATGAGCCAGCAGGATTATTAGGGCGGTGCCTCCCAGAATCCCGTGAGAGATGTAAACCTTGTCCAGCCCCCCGAAAAGATCTTCTATCACAGGTATTCTCGTGGAAAGAAGGAATGTTAATGCGAACATTGTTGCCCCTACTAGTCCTGTCAGCTCGCCCAAGCTGTGCGTTATGGATGAGTAGCCATGAAGCTCACTAAAGCCGGGCCCAAGATAAAACCACAGCCCCACTGGCAGAAGGGATAATCCGAGAACTATTGACCAGCCCAAGAATTGTGTTGCTCTCATTATGAAACCCCCTTCTGCAGGTCCTCAAAATCATTGTATGATCGTGTGCCTAGAGCCGCGTCAACAGTAAGCGCCTTTATGTGCTTAGCATGCCTCATTATTTTTTCTCTGGTGCTTCTCTCTGAAACAAAAAGGGCTGTTGCGTAGACGTCTGCTTCCTCCAGAGTCGGTGCCACTACGGTTACTGAGATCAACTCTTTCCTATTGAGGATGTGGCAGGTTTCATAAGTCCGAAAGTATTGGCTGTAATCTCCTGATGTCGCAACGGACAATCCTTTTAAGGATAAGGTGAAAATCGCTTTATCCCTCTTCCTCGGATGCTGAATCTCTATTATTTCCGGTTTATTTCCGAAAACGCGAATATCTCCCCTCGCATCAATTAATCCTGACAAAACACCTCTGGAAACAAGAAAATCAACCATCCTGTCTACAATGTAGCCCTTCGCAATGCTTCCTAGGTCAATCTCCACCTCATCATTCAATAGAGTGACTTGCTTTCCCTCAATGCGCACATCTCTGTAAGAGCAAGCACATGCATCAGTCAAAGGCAATCCTTTTTTTCTGTTGCGAATCCGCTTTCCAAGGGTTACATCGTATTCTCCTTTACTCAACCTGCAGATCTCAAGAGAGGTTCTCAGCACTCTGAGAAGGTCGTCTGAAGGAATTAGGGATTTATTAGTGTTCAGCTTAGACAACTCGCTCGCCTTGTCAAAAAAGTTGAATTTCTTCTGGAGGGCTAATGCATAATCGTAAACATCCTCAACAACGTCCCTTGCAAAAAAAGGATGCGTGTCTTTTAGGACTATTTCAACATAGTCCCCGAAAAGCTCCTTTTTGAAGCATATGCTCTTCATTCATTCAAGGAGAACGCTGTTTCTTTCTTAACATTTATGAATCAAAAGAACAGCAGCTTTGAAAAGGCAGAGGGGGCTTAATTTAGAAAATCCGTTGTTACCTCCACTTAACCTCAACATCGTCTGTTCTCTGGTACGGCTTTATTTCAGACCCATCAAGGCGTGTTTGCTGGCCTGCCCTGAACTGCACAACGCCCTGCCACGCTATCATGGCCCCGTTGTCTACGAGCAGCGAGCTGTCCGGCACGTAGAGCCTTGCGCCCCTCTCCCTGCACATTATCCCACACATCTCCTGAAGGCGCTTGTTGCACGCAACACCCCCAGCAAGCAAAAGCTCTTCCTTCTGGGTGTGCGCCATCGCTCTTTCCGAGACCTCCACGAGCATCGCGAACACTGTTTCCTGGAGTGAAAAGCTCAGGTCCTCTGCCGAGTAGCTGCCAGAACTCGCCTTTGTCCTGATGTTTGTGAGTATGCCACCGAATGAGACGTCCATGCCCTTCACAACATAGGGGAGCTTCACGTAATTTTTCCCTTTAAGGCTGAGCTCGTATATCTTTGGGCCGCCGGGAAAGCCAAGCCCTATGCCCCTAGCGAATGTGTCAAGGAGATTGCCGACTCCTATGTCAAGGGTCTCGCCGAAAACCCTGTATTTTCCTGACTGGTAGGCTATGACCTGCGTGTTTGCGCCTGATGCGTAGAGCATAACAGGGTCCTTGGAGCCGGTGACAGCCCTTCCTATCTCAAGGTGCGCTATGCAGTGGTTCACGCCGATAAGCGGCTTCTGGGCGAGAACGGAAAGCGCTCTTGCGAAGGCAGCGCCTATCTTAAGTGTGTGGCCTATTCCCGGCCCTTGGGAAAAGGAGATTATGTCCACGTCATCAAGGCTTATTCCTGCCTCGGACAATGCCTCTTTCAGCACAATTCCGCAGTTCTCTGCGTGGTGAATTGCCGCCCTGCTGGGTATTATGCCGCCCTGCTCGGTTGAGTAGCTCTTCTTGGAGTTCGCAAGCACCCTTGCCTCTTCATCAACTATGCCTATGCCGAAGGTGTGGGCAGTGCTCTCTATCCCCAATGATATCATGTTTCGTGATAGTGGAGAGCTCTTTTTTAATGTTTTCTTAACAGGTTAATGCTGCTGCCTCTGCTTTCTGTACATCTCCTCGAGCTGGGATATTGTGGCAACGTCCTCAGGGCTCCTGTCCTCTCTCAGGGAAACAACCCGGGGGAACCTGAGGGCGAAGCCGCTCCTGTAGGTGGGGCTTCGCTGTATTTCCTCAAAGCTCACCTCCATCACGACCTTGGGGGTGAGTTCAACCTCTCTTCCCTTCTGGGAAACAATCAGGGGCTTCATCATTTCTGTGAGCTGGGAGAAGGTAACTCCCTCGCCTTCAAGCTCCTTTATGCCTGTCCCCACCTTCCCGACCTCCACGTAGTCCCCGTTCTCGTCCATCACTGCTATCTTGAATGAGGTAAGCCACTTGGCCCTTTTTCCCTCGCCCCACTCAGCCCCCACAACAACAACATCCAGGGTGTCCATGACAGGCTTGAGCTTCACCATGAAACCAACCCTGAGGCCCGGCTTGTATGGCGCGTCAAGCTTTTTCAGCATCAGCCCCTCGTTTCCCGCCTCAAGGGCCTGTTTGTAAAAGGCCTCCACCTCTTCTTCCTTTGAGGATACCAGCGCTCTTGCCAGAACCAGGCGCTTCGGCTGCTCATTCACTATGCGCTGGAGAAGCGCCCTTCTTTCCTTGAAAGGCGTCTTGAGCATGCTTTTTTCGTTGTAGTGCATCACGTCAAAGAGGTTCAGCTCCACTGGCAGCTTCTCAAGCAGGACATTTATCGAGTATTTCCTCTTTATTCTCTGGGATATCTCCTGGAACGGCCTGTACTTCCCTGTCTGGGGGTCTATTCCTACTGCCTCGCCGTCAAGAATGAAGCTTTCTCCCCTGACTCCCTTTCTCACTGCCTCAACAACGTCAGGGAACTGGGCAGTAACGTTCTCAAGCCTCCGTGTGAAGATAATTATTTCCTGTTCTTTCTTGTGAATCTGCATCCTGAACCCGTCGTACTTGTACTCTGCCTGCAGCGGCCTTCCAAGCCTCTCAAAGCCCTCCTTAACATCCTTTACTTTCTGGGCGAGCATGACCTTTATGGGCTTGCCCACCTTGAGGGATATTTTCCTCAAGCCCCTTATGCCGCCTGACTTTGCTTTCAACGCCACCTCTGCGTAGTCGTTTGACAGCGCGTATGCTTCCTCAACAACGCTGGTGAGAGCTGCGTATATTTCCCTTTCTGAAACAGTGTCCCCTGGCACGATTGCATCCACTCCCTTAGTGTCCATCCAAAGCACGTCTTCCCTCTTTTGAGGCGAGAAAACCCTTATGTTCTTCATTGCTCTGTAGTCATCTAGGGAAAGCTGGGCAAGGGGGAAGTTGCAGTTCACGCACTTCTCGATTGCCGGCATCCAGGAGCCGCATTGCTGGCACAACTGCATTATTCCCGCAACAGGGGGCAGAAATGCCCACACAATTGCGTCCCTCATGGTGCCTGCCCCTGTTCCAACCCTAAGCTCCTGCAGCGCAGTTCTCACAACGTACTTTGCTTCCACTGGCTCTGCGGATGAGAGGAGGTTTCCAAGGTAGCCGGTTTTCCTATCAACCGCTCCTTTTCCTTCGCTGGAAGCTATCTTCCGCAGGGTCTCAAACACCTTGGGCACAGAGAGCTCCTCGCTGAAAAGGGTTTTCTGGGGCTTGGATTTTGAGAGCTTCTGGGCCACCAATCCAAGGTCGCCCTCACCAGACCACTCCTTTTCTATGGCTGGCAGGGAGACGCCGTACGCCGATGCCAGAGTTTTTGCAACAAGCTTTGCGGCAAGACCGAGCTCCCTGGGGTCCCATGGGGGAAACACCCTTCCCTGAAGGAGCAGCACGACCATTTCCAGCTCCTTTTCAGGGGTTTTTTTTAGAAATTGGGCTATCAGGGCTGTTTTCTCAAGCCTCTTTGCTGTTTTCTCAAGCCTTTCGTAAAGCCCGCACAGCTCAAGATACTTCATGGAAATCACAATCTATAAATAGAACTCATTTATATAAATGTTATCACTTGCCCTGCCAATAAGAATGAATGATTCAGAAAATGGAAACCCTTGACTGCATAAGGACAAGAAGGTCGGTGAGGAAGTACCTCGATAAGGCTCCGCCCATGGATCTCGTGGGCCAGGTTTTGGAGGCAGGCAGGATGGCTCCCACCTCAGGAAACCTCCAGAACTACAAGATAATTCTCGTTAAAGACAAGGGGCTGAGGGAGGCGATTGCAGAGGCCTGCAATGAGCAGTACTGGATGG
>CAYVGP010000026.1:0-10126 GCA_964451135.1 uncultured Methanosarcinales archaeon | reverse complement strand
CAGGCAGGGCAGTAAAACCCAGGGCAAGGGCAAGCCCTCACCACGGGAAAAAGAGGTGACAAAAAAGTTTTCTCTCAAGGATGGTTTCTTGATGACTTCACTAGGGGGTAAGTATAAAAATATTTAAGCTTTTCGCTTTTGTAGTATTCAATAGTGGTAACTGAACCTGTTTGGATGGCATGGCAGCACTCAAAAAGAACAAGGGAACAGGGCAATGCTACAGGTGTTCTAGGCAGGCAGAGATATCCCTTAAGGGCTCGCACCCATTCTGCAAAAAGTGCTTTTCTGAAATAATGGAGAGAAGAGTGAGGAAAGAGCTTAAAAAGGCGATTGGCAAGTCAGCAGGAACAGTGGTGTGCGCTGACGAGTTCTCAGCATTCCTGATAAAAAAGGCAATGCCTCGCCTCAGTGTTAAGACAAGGGGAAGGGGGATGCGTGTTGAGCCTATGTTTGCTGAGGACAGTGCAGAAGAGATTCTGAACTACTTTCTCAGGGGGAAGAAGCCCTTGGTGAAAAAGGGTCTGAGGCCTTTTGAGGGCATAACAGCCGAGGAAGCAGCTGCATACGCAGGGATTCACAGGATTTCGTTTTCTCGCAAGAAGCCCTCTGCTGTCTCGCATTTCCTGGAACTCAGGCCGGGACTTGCCGTGAATGCTGCGAAGGCGTGCAAAAAAATCAGGGAGCTGCTCGGCTAACTCCTGAATTTTTCCGGAAGATTTTCGTTGCTAATAAAAGAGTTCTGCGCAAAAAGGTGATGCAAATAATTACACTGCCTTGTTCTTGAAAAGACATGGTTCCCGGAAATAGTCAGCCTTTGCGCCTCTTTTTGTTGTTCCTTGCCCTCCTGTCATTCTCATTCGCATCCCTCCTCGGCTACTCCCTGCACACCCAAGGAATTGCGAAAAGCGCCCAGAGAACCTGCCTCAGATACGAGGAGCCGAGCATAAGAATGTATTTCTGCCCTGAGGACAGCTGCGAGGAAGTGCTTTCTTCCCTCATTACGAGGGCTAACGGGAGTGTTGAGTGCGCATTTTACGACATTGACAACAACTCTGTGGCGCTAGCGCTTGCTCATGTTTCAAAAAGAGCCAGGGTTGCCATGGTTCTTGACACAAGAACCCGCCTCTCCCTCCCTTTCTCCTCAATCCATAACTCCTCTCACCTCATGCACCACAAGTTCTGCGTAATTGACAATAAGTACGTGGTTACAGGCTCGGCAAACCCCACAAAAAAAGGCATGGGCAAGAACGCGAACAACATGGTTGTTGTTGAGTCAAGGGCAATTGCAAGCAAATACAGCAGGGCTTTAAGCAGGCTGAGAGGAGATGCGCCGAAAGAAGCAGGCGCCAGGCCTGAAACAGCGTGCATTAAGAACGCAAGGCCTCTTTTCTGCAAGGAAGAGGACTGCAGGAGGGTTGTTGCGGGGCTGTTGATGGGCGCCAGAAAAAGCATAACAGGGGCGTGGTTCTCATTCACCGATAAGCACCTTGCTGATATAATGGCGTACAAGGCGAGCAAGGGAATCAGAGTGGCTGTCCTGATTAACTCCGGGGGATACAAGGGCGTTATGGAGCTTCTGGGGGATTCTGGCGCGGAGATAATGAAGGATACGCATCCCTACACCATGCACAACAAGCTTTTCGTGATTGACAGGGAAATTGTTGTAACTGGCTCTGCGAATCCTGGCAAGGGAGGGTATGAGCGGAACGATGAGGACATAATGATTCTCCGTGACGCAAACCTTGCAGAGAGGGTTCTGAAGGAGATCAGGGCACTGGGACTGAAGCCCGTCAACTGCGCGGAATCCCCCCTGATGATAGAGAGGGTGCTTCCCAACCCCCGCGGCAGCGACAAGGGGAAAGAGGCGGCGGAGATTCTCAACAAAGGGAACCGAACAATCCCTCTGAAGGGCTGGTTTCTTTATTCTGGCGGAAGGGTGTTTCCCCTGAAAGGAAGGCTTCGCCCAGGGGAGGTTCGGCAGATAATATTTGAAAAAAGCTTCCTCAGAAACAGGAACTCGACCTTGAGTCTGTTCCATCTGGGGGAGGAGAAGGACAGGGTTTCGTGGGGCGCGGAGGGAAAGACGGCGCTTGGAGAGGGGGACTGCCTGGAAAGGCGCATTCACAAGGAGCTCTGCAGCATGAGCCAGTGGTTCGTCGACAAAGAATGCGCCAGCACCAAAACATTTTTAAATAAGGCATAATCACCAAACTCAGCTTATGAAGGCCCGCGTAGTGCTTGACACTAACTTTTTGATGGCGCCTTTCCAGCTCGGGGTTGACGTGTTTTCAGAGCTGAAGAGGGTCATGGACGAGCCTTTTGCCCTTTGCGTTTTTGACAAGACAGTAGAGGAGCTTGAAAAAATCGCGGAAAGGGGCAAGGGAAGGGACAGCAGGGCAGCAAGGCTTGCGCTGGAACTCCTCAAAAGCCGCGACTTTGAGCTGCTGAAAACCGCTGACTACGCGGATGACGCAATAGCCAAGATATCCAAAGAGGGCAAGGTTTACGTTGCCACCATGGACAGGGAGCTAAGAAAGAGGTGCCCGAGGACGATAGTCATCAGGCAGAAAAGGTACCTCGCAATACAAGAAAGGTAAAAAATGTTTTACAAAGCATTAATCAAGGACCACATAAGGGTGCCGCCCCGGCTCTTCAACCTCCCCACAGAGCAGGCAGTGCTCGAGATGGTGAAGGACAGGTACGAGGGCTTCATCTCAAAAGACCTGGGAATCGTTGTGGGAGTGCTGGGGGTTAACGAAATAAAAGACGGAATAATCATTCCAGGGGACGGCGCCCCATACTACGAGTCAAGCTTTGAGCTTCTCGTGTTCAGGCCGGAGCTTCAGGAAGTGTTTCTGGGCAAGATACGGGACATCGCTGATTTCGGCGCCTTCCTCAACATAGGCCCCATAGACGGAATGATTCATGTTTCCCAGTCAATGGACGACTACGTTTCCTTCTCAAAAGACAAGGTGCTTATGGGAAAGGAAACAAAGAGAACCCTCAAGGTGGGAGACCTGTGCAGGGCAAGGGTAATAGCAGTGAGCTTCAAGGACATAACAAACCCCAAAATCGGGATGACGATGAGGCAGAAGGGCCTTGGCAAGCTTGAGTGGATAGAGGAGGACCTCTCCAAGGAGGCAGGGAAGGGAGGCAAAAAATGAAGAAAAAGGTGTGCAAGTCCTGCAAGATATTCTACGAGGAAGCAAGCTGCCCTCTTTGCAAGGGAACAGCGACAGCCAGTTCATGGCACGGCAGAATAGCCATACTTGACATAGAAAACTCCAAGATAGCGAAGAGGATAGGCATTGAGAAAGAAGGCGAGTACGCAATAAAGGTAAGGTAATCCAGGGTGGTTTTTGTGAAGATATCAATAAACTCAAAACAGGAGAATCCGCTTCTTAACGCAACAATGGTTGAGGCAACGCTCTCGTACGAAAAGGCAACGCCCTCCAGGCCGGAAGTGGTGAAGGAGCTGGCAAAACAGCTCAAAGTGAAACCCGAGCTGGTTGTTGTGAGGAAGATAACTACTGCGTTTGGCGAAACCATTGCTTCTGTGAGCGCTTACGTTTACAAAGACGAGGAAACACTCAGGAGGGTGGAGCAGGAATGGCTGCTGAAAAGGTCTGCGCCAAAGAAGGCTGAGGAACAGGGGCCGCAGGAAGCGAAAGCCGAGGCCCCTAGCGGAGAGGGCGAGAAAGGAAAGGAGGCTGGCGCTGAGGAGTCCAAAGAAGGCGAGAAAGGAACACCAAGCGAAGGTGATAAAGAAAAAAAGGACGGCGCTGAGCCAGCTGAAAAAAGCAGGGAAGAGGGCGATAAAGAGAACGGCCCTGATGGCGAGCCAGCCAAGGAAGAGAAGAAAGATGATGCCCAGAAGGAGGGCAAGCCAGATGAGGAAAAATCCGGGTGAGATTTTTTACAGGAGATGATTGTGATGGCAGAAAAGCAAGATTCGCCGAAAAAGGGAAAGTCAAACAAGGTGTGGAAGCTCTACGATGCTTCAGGAGGCCAGATTAAGAGGCTTAACAGGAGCTGCCCCAAGTGCGGCTCCTCTGTGTTCATGGCAAAGCACAAGGACAGGTGGACGTGCGGCTCCTGCGCATACACTGAGTTCGTAAAGAAATAGTTCTTTCTGCAGGAGGGAAATCTTTATTGGGACTGCCCGCTGGTTTTTTTGAGAGATAATCTGGGACGCGAAGCTTTCAGAGAATAGCGTGAAACGAGAACGGGCTGTAACTATCACTCCTCGTCCTTAGTGGCGGCATGGGTCTGCTGGTAAACAAGAAGGTCCTCCACTGTGAGCTTTTCCCCTCTCTTGATTTTCTCCTCAACGCTTTTTTCTTTCTCATCCAGCTTGGCGCGGGTCTCCATTTCTTTCTTTTTCTTGGAAACCGCGAATTTCTTGTTCAGCTCGTCCTGCGTGGCCTTAAGCTCTGATATCTTTTCCTTGAGAAGAGAGTTGTGCTTGTTGAACTCCTCCTTTGCTGCAGCGAATTCTGCTGTCAGCTTCTCAACTTCTGGCTTAAGGCTGTCAATCTCCTTGAATATCTCCTGAAGCTCCTCGTGGTGCTTCTGGCTCTCCTTGGCCCTGTCCTGAATGACAAGGTGTATGGCTTTGGCTTCCATCCTTGTTTCTTTAAGCAGCTTCTCAAGCCTTCTCAGCTCCTTGAAAACCCCCACTACCTCTGTGAGCTTGTCAAGCTCTGCCTTCATTGCCTTTATCTGCTTCATGAGCTTCTGCTCTTTCTCGTAGGGCAGGGCCTCTGTCTCAATCTTGAACTCAAGGGACTCTATCTTTTTCTGGAGAACTGAGGGGTCGCCCTTGAAGCGGTGCTTCTCCTTTGCCTTAGAAACAGCGTCCTTCTTTGACTTTATCTCGTTTATGAGGTCATTCACTTTTGCGTGAAGCTCCTCCCTCTGCTTCTTGAGGTTTTTAACTTCCGCTGTTATCGAGTCCCTCTTTCCCTTAATCTCTCTGGCCTTCTTCTTCAGCTCTGTTATCTTTTTCTGAACCTCAAGGCGCTTGGAGAACTTGGCCTCTTTTTTTTCGTGAAGAGTGTTAAGGAGGTTTTTAATCTCCCTAACCTCCCCCCTCACTTTGCTAAGGCGCTCAAGGAGAGCCTTCTCATTTGGTTCGGATGAGTTGCTGTTCTCGTTTTCACTCATTTGGCAACACTTGCCTCAGGTTTAGCCGAAGAGGGCGCCCAGCCCTGCAGCGGCCTCTTCCTCTGATTTTTTGTCTTCTTCCTTTTTCTTCTCTTCCTTCTTCTCGGCCTGTTCAGGCGCGGCAGCGCTCTGCGGTGCAGGAGCTGCTGCAGCAGGAGCGACAGCTGCCTTTTCTATGGCCTCGTCAATGTTAATCCCTTCAAGCGCAGAAACCAGTGCCTTTATTCTGTTCTCATCAGGATTCACACCAGCTGCCTCTAGCACCTTCTTGATGCTTGCCTCATCCACCTTCTTACCTGCCTTGTGCAGGAGCATTGCAGCATAGACGTATTCCATTTTTTCTACCTCCTCTCTTCATGATTCTGGAAACATCTCTTGCGCCCCTGCTCCGGGGCTGAACCAGTTCCCAGACAAGAAATTCCGCTTTTTGGTGCCGGGAAGTTCCCAAGCAGCGGAATTTCTCATTCAATCATGCTGTGCAGAGCGTTAGCCTGGCTGTTGGCCAAGGCCAATATGTCTCTTATAGTTTCTGTGCTGGCAACGGCCTGCGACACTGCCAGCGCAAAGGCGTTTCTATGAGCATTTGCTATCAAAACAGGGATTGTTTCTGCTGCCGGGTAGCCTGCTTCCACAGCAAGGTTGAATGCCCACTTCGCTGCTGTCATGAAGTTGCTTACGTATTCTTCCTCGTCAATGTCAAGCACAGAGCGGTCAAGTATGGAGCCGTCCTCGTAAACAGCTACCAGGTCAAGCCCGACCTCCATTGGTTCTATTCCAAGGCGGGTGAGCAGCTCTGCGGTCTTCTGGTTTATCTCTTCGCCTGCCCTGACAACAACTGTGTCTTCCTTTATGGCCACCTTTCCATTCTCAACCCCTGTCTTTATTCCTAGGCTTCCGAGTTCGCCTATTATGGGGCCGGGGGAGAAGGGCGTGGGGCCTGCCGGAACTGTTATGTCATGGGGCGCAACCTGCCCTGCCTTTGCAGGCGCACTGCTCTTTGCCTTCTTGAGTATCCTGAATATCTTGAAGGGGTTCTCCCTTGTGAATATCAGGGCAGGCATTCCTGTCAGCTTGTTTTTCAGCGCCTCTATTCCCTTCTTCTTTTCCTTTGCCTTCTCAATAGCGAGAACCATGAGGCGCTTCTTCGTCATTGTTAGGATCAGAGTCTCTCTCAGGCGGGCCCTCATTTTCTGGAGAGGGGGGGCAGGAAGGTTCGCCATATTCACAACCCCCACTATTGGGTATTCCTCCATGAGCTTGACGAGTTCCTCAACCTTCTTTCTTTTCCAAGGCGCGACTTTCGGCTGCATTTATTCCACCTTCACCGGTTTTCCCATTGTCAGCTTTACGTAAACATCCTTTATGTTCTGCTCCTCGTTCGGAAGGTGGTGTATCACCTGGTTGTAGACCCCGAGGAGGTTGTCCGCTATCTCCTCGTCAGGCATGCTCTCCTTCCCGACAGGAACCTGGATGACCGGGCTTGTTCTTGCCTTTACATGCACTGTCTTTTTGAGCTTCTCAATAAGGGGCTGGAGATTGGTTTTTGGCGGCACAACGCACCCTGCCTTCGGGTTTGGCATCTTTCCCTTGGGGCCGAGCACCCTTCCGAAAACGCTTGCCACCTTCGTCATTATGTTTGCCTGCGCAATGAAGAAGTCGTGCTTCGCTGCGAGCTTTTTTATGGCTTTTTTGTCAGCAGCGTACTTCTCAAACTCGTCCTGGGTTATGACTGTGTGGCAGCTCTTTTTGGCTTCCTCTGCGAGTTCAGGGCCCACAAGTGCGCACACCCTTATTTCCTTTCCCAGGGGAAAGTGCAGGGGAACAAAGAAATCAAGCTGGCTCTCTGTTTTTTTAAGGTCAACACCCTTGAGGTTGATGATGAGCTCAAATGTCTGGGAAAAATTCCTTTTTTTTGAGTTTTCCCTTGCTTTTTTTATTGCTGCAAGCGCAGTTTTCTGATTCATTTCCTTACCTCCGCCCTCCTACAGGGAAAGATTTCCGAGTAGTTCTCGGGCACCCGACTATCCCGGAAACGAGGTTCCATTTATAAAGGTATTGGTTAATTAGGCAAGCAGCGCGCTGATGCTGTGCCGCGCCTTGGTTCTGGCACAGCCACCTAATCACCATTCTTGAATGAAAGTGAATCTTTAAATATTCCGGGGCTTGCTTATTGCATGGGTGAGGCAAAATGGCAAAGCATTTGGTTTTCAAGACTCACAGGAGCCACAAGGTGCTCATGGGCGCGATATCTGTGATAGTGCTCTTAATAGGGATACTGCTTGGCAAAAACCTTTCGTATTTCAGTGTTTCCGACACAGACTTCAAGACATTCACAGTCGTGCTCCTGTTCATTCTCAACCTCATAATAATCGTGCTGATACTCATACTTGCAGAGTTCCTTATTGACCTGAAAGACTCATTTCTTGAGGGAGAGAGGGAAATAATAAGGGAAGAGGAAAGAATCAAGGAGTCGCTTGCCAAGAAGGCGAAGAGAAAGTAGCTCAGAAAGATTTGGAAAGCTTTTTTTGGCTGCGTTCCTCTTAAGCTTCTTCTCACCCCAGATACCTCTTTTCTTGCGCTGAGACAGAATAAGGGATCTCCCCGAACTCGCAGTTCTTGCACGTGGGGTCAAGGCTCACCATTCCCCCCTTCTGATACTTCTTCCTTGCCTCAGGAATGTATGCCTCAACATAGACGTGTTTCGGGATGAACACAAAGCGCGTGTCAATGCCCACTGCCTCAAGAAGGCTGGCAAGCAGAACAGAGGCGTCATCGCAGTCTCCCCCTCCTGAAGCAAGGCTCTCCTCAGCGCTCTTCACGTACTCAAATGCAGAGGGGTCAGAAACGTACTGGAAGTTGTCCCTCACGAAGTAGTAGAGGGCCTTTGCGTAGCAAACCCTGTGGTTGGTGCATGCCTCTGTGACTATCCTGTCTGCCACGTACTTGACTGCGGGGTTGGAGGGGTCAACGAGCCGGGGGAGGGTTGAGGCAGAGTCCTGTGAATGGTTGTTCTTCACTGGCTCAAGCCAGGGGGGAATAACCTCTTTTAGCTTAGGGATGTTTTTCGGGGAGGGGTCAATCTTTACAGCGTAGTAGGGTATGACCATGAGCACAACCAGAAGGGACATCACTAGTGCGAGGAAGTATGCCAGCACTTTTTTGCCTGACTTTTCCTCCTCATTCCCCTGCTCTTTCTCAATCTCCCTTGCAATCCTCTCTGCTTCTTCTTTCATGAACAAGAAGGTGTGCTAAGTTGAATTTATGCTTTTGGGGAAAAACTATTTGAGAATTGATGAGAGCTGCTGCTTCATCTTCGCGTTTGTTTTCTTGAGCTTCTTGACAGCGTCGAGGATTGCCTTTCTCGGGCTGACCTTGCCGTTGGTCTCCACAAGGAGCTGGGGCTTGCCTATTAGGGGGTGCCTGATGGTGTAGGCAGCGTTCTCCACACTGCTCTCGGAGTTGAGCTGGTCAACAAGAGCGTTGAAGAAGCTGTGGCCTAGCCCGTCTACCTCAATCAGCAGCGCCTTTTTTCCTTCTTTCAGAACGCGGACTTCCATGCTTGTTGGTGAAACTCAGCCGCTTTAAAAAGGTTTTGATTGTTGGGTTGGGCTTGATGCCCTGCTTTTAGGGCGCAGGCCCACTCTAACACTTAATTCCCTCTATTGGTGCGAGGGCGTCATACCCTTCATTCAGGCAGGGGCAGCTCTGAGCCAGTGAATTTCTATTTGCGGAGCCAGATGACTGAATCAACAGAAAGATTTAAATAAAAACTCTGTCATCAATTGCTTAGAAGTTGCTTCAAAAGGGGTGGTGGAATGGCAAAACAAAACAATTCGTTTTACAAGCAGCACGCGTATCTTGCTCTTGTCGCGATTGCGGCAATCCTTGCGATAGTTCTTATGGTTAAGGTAAGCGGGCCTGTCAGTTATCTGGGTTCTTCTGAAAAAGAAGGAATCCGAGTTGTGGAGCCCCAGCCAGCACCAAGCAACAACGAGGAGCAAGCAAACCTCGGAGGAGGGGCAATAAGCACAGGAGCCCAGCAATCACCTTGCGACTCATTAAGGGCAGGAGAGGGTGGAAAATACTTCTCCATTTGCGCGGACAGCGGCTTTGACAGCGTGTGCTTCAACAAGTACAGCGGGGAATTCCAGGGCTGCACATCCTCTTCCAACAACATGTGCACAGAGAAGAACGCCAACAAGGACAGCAACGTTCTCTGCAGTGTTTGAAACTGTTTCTTTATTTTTTGGGATCTACTTGCTGTTTGTTATCCTGAAGCACGAGACATCAATGCGTCTCACAGGCTTTGCGTGGTGCCTCATGCTCTTTTTTAATGGGAGCAGGTAGTCCCATCTGTGCGTCACCCTTCTCTGGTTTGACTCTGCAAATGAGTGAATGAAGCGGGTTGTGCTTGTTTTGTGAAATGTATAGATGACAGGCGCGCACCTGAATGCTGTTTCAAGAAATGCCCTGTCAGCGTGCTTCTTCTTTGTTCCGAAAGGAGGGTTCTGGATAAGGGTTTCTGCCTCGGCTTTGAATTCCTCTGCTCGCTGCAGAATGAACTCTGCCCTGTTCAGCAAACTCTTGTCAGATGCGTGGTGTGCTGCCTGAGTGAGGTTGTCCTGCGCCTGTTTGAGAGCAGCTGCGTCGCTGTCAACGAACACAACCCTTTTTGCCCCCAATACCAATGAGCCAATCCCCAGTATGCCTGTGCCGCAGCCCAGGTCAATCACGGTTTTGCCTTGTATGTCTCCGAGCATGCAGGCCTTCCAGAGCACGTCTGCTGCTATCTCTGAGTCAGTGGGGTGCTGTTCCTTGAGGATATCTGCTTCATGGAATACAGCGAGCTTTGACAAAAGGATTGCCAGGGATGATTTTGTGGGTTGCATGAAGGGGGGTGTTTGGCCGGCATTTAATATTTTTTCAATAGCGAAAATTATCTCTTGCGAAAAATCAACCC
>CAYVGP010000025.1:0-10244 GCA_964451135.1 uncultured Methanosarcinales archaeon | reverse complement strand
ATGTTTTGTCCAAAATGCGGCGCGTTGCTGATTCCGAAAAAGGAGAACAACAAGAAGGTTTTAGCTTGCAGCTGCGGCTACTCCACAAAGAACACAGAGCTCGCAACAATCAAGGAAAGCATGGGCAAGAAGAAGGACGTGGAAGTTGTTGAGGAGGACTTTGAAGCAAACCCTGTTATGAAGGCGAAGTGCGAGAAGTGCGGCAACGACGAAGCGTATTTCTGGCTGGTTCAGACAAGGGCAAGCGACGAGCCCCAAACAAAGTTCCTCAAATGCACAAAGTGCAGGCACGTCTGGAGGGACTATGACTGAGGATAATGCTGAAAGCCCTGAAGAAGAAGCTGAAGACGCTCCTGAGTACGGCAGCACCCCTCTTGAGGCCCCTGAAAAAATCAAAGAGCACTACGAGAGAATTCTGAGAGAGAAGGACAGAAGAATAAAGCAGCTTGAGGAAGAGAACAAGGTTATTCTCGCAGCTGCAATAAGGCAGTCAAAAGCCAATCAGGAGCTGCAGGAAGAGATAAGGCTTTTGGAAAAATTTAAAAACCAGCTGAAAAATCCAGCCCATAATGGCAACCGACGAGTACGGAGCTGAGGAAGGAGAGGAGAACGTCTACCACGAGGATGCAAGAGAGGAGCTTGTTGACAACGACGAGCTCACCCCTGAGGAAGAGGCCTTCATGAGGGGCTACGACGAGGACGAAGAGAAGACAGAGAAAGAAAGCGAGGAAGAAGGCGAGGAAAACGAATAGCAAAAAGCTCCTCTCAAAAAAGCGCTTGTTTTCGTTATCAGCTGACTGCACATAGCTTTTGCTGGCAAAAATGGGACTTGTGGAACCGATAGGGGAAGGGGTAAGGTACGTCATAAATCTTGTTAATGTTCTCCTCGGCGGAATCTTCGGGCTTTACCTGATACTCGTGATAATGAGGTGGATTGAGGCAAGGCAGCTGGTGAGGCTTCTCAAGGAAATAAACGAGAACATAAAAAACCTGAACAACGCATTGGGTGCAGAGGTGTTTGAGAGAAAAAGAGCGCTTGGCGGGTTAAAGAAGAGCATTACTTCTCAAAAGAAGAGAAAGAAGAAGGAAGGGAAATGAAGCTGGCAGAATTTTTATTTTTCAATCTTTACACGCATGGCTGAAAAGATTTAAATATCATCCTGAATGAGGGGGTTCTATGTTTGAGCAGGAAATCCAGAGGAAAGTGGAAGAAACCGCCAAAACAGCGGGCATAAAGGTAGAGGTGCCGCCTGACAGGAAGCTCGGGGATTACGCTGTTCCCTGCTTCAAGCTCGCAAAGGAGCTCTCAAAGAACCCGAAAGAAGTTGCTGAGATGCTTGCGCCGGCAATGCAGGGGCTTCCCTTTGTGGAGACGGCAGAGCCTGCAGGAGCGTACCTGAACATAAAAATAAAGACATCCCACCTCGCGAGGCAGGTCCTGCCCTCTGCAATAAATGAGGCAGAAGGATTCTCAGGGCTTCCCAGGCTCGGGAAAAAGGCTGTTGTTGAGTACTCTGCCCCAAACACCAACAAGCCCCAGCACCTCGGCCACCTCAGAAACAACGCTCTGGGCATGGCTGTGTCCAACATCCTCTCATTTCTCGGCTACGACGTGGTGAGGGTGAACTGGATAAACGACCGCGGAATCCACATCTGCAAGTCCATGCTCGCCTACTTGAAATGGGGAAAGGGAAAACAACCTGACAAGAAGCCTGACCACTTTGTTGGGGACTTCTATGTTTTGTACAGCAAAAATGAGGACGAGAAGCTCAAGGAGGAGGCGCAGGAGCTTCTGAGAAGATGGGAGGCAAATGACAGAGAAGTGAGGGCTTTGTGGAGGAAGATGAACTCCTGGGCGTACGAGGGCTTCAAAGAAACATACAAGAGGTTCGGGTGCGAGTTTGACAAGTGGTACTTTGAGTCAGAGATTTACAAGAACGCTGAAAAAATAATTGAGCGGGGACTTAAAAAAGGGGTTTTTGTGAGAAACAGCGACGGGGCAATAGTTGCGAAGCTGTCTGATTCAGGCCTGCCTGACAAAACAATAATCAGGGCTGACGGCACAAGCATCTACGTAACAGCTGACCTCGCGCTGGGGCTTGAGAAGGCCAAGGAGAAATTCGACATATCCATCTACGTTGTTGGCTCTGAGCAGAAGCTATACCTCAAGCAACTCTTCACAATATTCAGGCTTCTCGGCTATGAATGGGCTGAGCGCCTTGTTCACTTGTCGTACGGCATGGTTTTTCTGCCAGAGGGAAAGATGAAGAGCAGGGAAGGCAAGGTGGTTGATGCCGACGACCTCATGGACGAGATGAGCGAGCTTGCGAAAAGAGAGATAACCATGAGGCACAGGGAGCTGAAGGAGCCCCTGCTTTTGCGCAGAGCAGAGGCAATAGGCATAGGCGCGCTGAAGTTCTACCTCCTGAAAGTGGACCCTGAAAAGGACATCTACTACAACCCTGAGGAGAGCATAAGCTTTGAGGGGGAAACAGGCCCGTATCTCCAGTACACGCATGCAAGGATGAGCAGCATACTCCGGAATGCGAAAATAAAATCCTTTCCCGGGGAATACAGCCTTCTCGACGAGCCGGAGGAAAAGGAGCTTCTCTGGATACTGAGCGAGTTCCCCTCAGCAGCCAGGCAGGCAGGGGACACACTCAAGCCCCACATCCTCGCCCACTACCTGCTTAGGCTTGCCCAGGAATTCAACGAGTACTACCACAAGCACCACGTTCTCAGCGCAGAGAAGGGCTTGAGAGAGCAGAGGCTTGCCCTTGTCGCTGCATCAAGAAAAGTCCTTGCGAGGGGCCTCTCGCTCCTCGGAATAGAGCCCCTGGATGAGATGTAGGCAGGGAAAAAAGCCAGAGATCTGAGCAGTCCCTCACATAACCGCAGTTTCCGCATATAATCTTGCAGTGCCTTTCTTCTTGCACCGCACCACAGATCTCGCAGGTGAACTCGCACCCCATTGTTCCGCAAGCTTCAGCTACATTCCCTCAAGGAGCCCCGGAAGCTCCCTGAGATTCCTTATCTTGACAGGGTAGTCCCTTCTGTCCCTTCTGTCAACAAGAACAGCCCTTATTCCTGCTGCTTCTGCAGACGCAATGTCGGACTCCATCGAGTCCCCTACCATCACTGCCTCATCCTTGGAAGCAGAGGCCTTTTTCAGCGCCAGCTCAAACATCCTCTTGTCAGACTTCAAAAATCCGAGCTTGTAGGAGAGCAGGGAATCTGCAAAGAAATCCTTCAGCTGGTACTTCTCCATGACCTGCTCAACTGAGAAGCAGTCAGTGTTTGATACCAGGATGAGCGTGTACCTCTCCTTCAATGCTGAGAGAACGTCCTTCGTCTCAACATAGGGCTTTGCGAAGAGCTTGTTCCTGTTCCACAGCCCCACAAGAGTCTCAAGCTGTTCTTCTGTGGGGGTTATGCCGAATGCCTTTGAAACCTCGGTGAATGCCTCGTTGAGGTCCTTCCATGTCTTAAGCATGAACACCTCCTCAAAGCGCTGAACGTAATCCGAGAACTCTCCTTCTATTCCGAGGATTCTCTTCACCTGCCTCAGGGGGCTTGGGAAGACCCCGTTTTCCACGATTGTCCCCCAAAAGTCAAAAAGCACTGCTTTAACCGCCATTTTGAAGCACTGAAAAACACGCATTATTTATAAATGTTGGCTTATGCATAAAAATAAAATTAAAAACTCATTCAGCTGGACTGGCCGGGATTTGAACCCGGAGCCTTCCGCCAGCCAAGCGGACGTTCTACCGGATTGAACTACCAGCCCCAAGCGGGATTCAGGGGGAATCAGGGCTATTTAAAAATTTTCTTCTTGAAAAACCCCAGAACCAAGCGAAATGTAAAGAAAAAAGAAAAAGTTTAAAACCCCTCAGTCTTTGCGCTATGTCATCCTTTAGAGAAATCATTTAAATATTTTTTGGTTTTGGAGTTCAACAAAATGGCTGAAAAAACAAACAAGGGATTTCCCGGCGAGGTGGTGAGGGCTGCAAGGGTTTTTTCGCTTGATAACGCAGTTTCTCATAATGGAAGGGCTGTTCCCGGCGCAGTCGTGGGCAAGCTCCTCGCTGCCTTTCCTGAGCTGAAATCAAGGGCGAGAGAGCTCCATGAACTCGCTTCCGATGTCTGCAGGGAAATAAATTCCCTGCCGCCGGAGAGGCAGAAAGAGCTTCTTGAGCAGGAGAACAGCGGAATAATAAGGAAGGAAAAAAAGGAGCGGGGCCTGTTTGACTCCCTGCGCATAGACCACGATGAATGGGACGGCAAGCTTGTTTCTGCATTTCCCCCAGAGCCGAGCAAGTACCCCCACATAGGCCACGCAAAGGCCATACTGCTGAATTACGAGCTGGCAAAGGCTTACAAGGGCAGGTTCATCCTCAGGTTTGAGGACACAAACCCTGCGCTCGCGAAAAAGGAGTTCTACGAGATACACAGGGAAAACTACGAGTGGCTGGGCATTGTGCCTGACGAGATTGACTACGCCTCTGACCACATGGAGCTTTTCTATGGCTATGCTGAAACACTGGTGAAAAAGGGAAATGCCTACATATGCAAGTGCCCGCTTGAAAAGGTGAGGGAGAACAGGGCCAAGGGCAGTGTATGCGATTGCAGGGAAAGGCCTTCAGGGGAGCAGCTAACCGATTTTAAGGAGATGTTCAGTGCTGAGGAGGGCAGCATGATTCTGCGGCTTAAGGGAGACATGGCCCACAAGAACTCTGCAATGAGGGACCCGGCACTCCTGAGGATTATAAAGAAGCCCCATGCAAGAAAAGGGGGCAAGTACAGCGTGTGGCCGACGTACGACTTTGAGAATGCCGTGATGGACGGGGCGGAGGGCGTCACTCACAGACTGAGGTCAAAGGAGTTTGAGCTGAGGAACGAGGTGCAGAGGCACATCCAGAGGCTGCTTGGGCTTCCTGAGACGATAATCTTTGAATTCGGAAGATTCAACATGCTGGGTGTTGAGAGCTCTGGAAGGGTCATCAGGGAGATGATAGAGAAGGGCGAGCTGCTGGGATGGGACGATCCCCGCTTAACAACAATTGTTGCTCTGAGACGGCGCGGGTTTCTCTCAGAGGCAATAAAGAGCTTTGTGCTCTCAACAGGGATAACCAAGGCAGAGGCTGTTCAGACCTGGGACGACCTCATAGTGCACAACAAGAGGCTTCTGGACAAAAGAGCAGAGAGGTACTTCTTCGTGGATGATCCTGTGCTTGCGAGGATAGAGAAGGCTCCGCAAATGGAAGTAAAGCTTAGGAAGCACCCTGAGAACCCCTCCCTCGGCCACCGCTTGTTTAGAACAGGGAAAGAATTTTATCTTTCAAGGAATGACTTGGAGCAGTTGGAGGAGGGAAAGCTGTACCGCCTTATGGGCTGCCTGAACTTCATCAAAAAACGCGGAAAGCTTGTTTTTGACTCCCTGGAATTAGAAAAGTTTAAAAAGGAAGGAGTTATGATAATGCATTGGTTGCCCAAAACAGACAGGATTGCGAAAACAAGCGTGCTTATGCCTGACGGCAAGTGGAAGCAGGGACTAGCAGAGGAAGATGCTCTCAAGCTGGATGTGGGGGTCGTCATACAGTTTGAGAGATTTGGATTTTGCAGGCTAGATGAAAAGAAGAAAGATGAGCTGGTATTTTGGTTTAGTCACCACTAAATGCAAAGTCACCACTTGAAAGTCATTACAAATCAAAAGATTTATATATGAGTTCTGTCAGTGACTACAAAAGGGCGTGAACAAGCAAGGCAGCGCCATCTAAGAAATGAAACTAACACCCAAACTAGTAAACCAGATAATAGCGGAAATTGTCGGAGAAGAGGCATTGCCAATTGTGGAGTACCTCAAGGGCAAGAAGAACATATCCGAGTTCCAGATAGCCCAAGCCCTGAAGCTTGAGGTCAACTACATCAGGAACATTCTCTACAGGCTCCACACCCACAACCTCATAACATACCACAGAAAAAAGGACAAGATAAAGGGGTGGTACATAAGCTACTGGACGCTGAACCTCGGCACAATCAAGCATGTGTGGAAAAAGGTTCACGAGGAGAGGCTTGAGCGCTTCAAGGAGAGGCTGAAAAGGGAGGAGGAGAACAGAAATGCGTTCTTCATATGCTCCAACCTCTGCGTGAGAACAGACCTTGACCAGGCAACAGAGCTCAACTTCAGGTGTCCGGAATGCGGAAAAATGATGAACCAGCTTGACAACCAGAAGACAATAGAGAACCTCAAAAAGAAGATAGACGAGTTGGAGAAGAAAATCGCGGAGCTTGAGGCGTAACGCCCTGCCAGAAAGCATTCGCAGCGCCTTTTTCCGGGTCCTGCCCCCTCCAAGAGAAACCCACCAAAACCTTTTTAAAGCCCCCACAATTCACTTCTTCAGAGCCAGTGACTGATGAAAACTCTTCGGAGTTTGAATGAGGCAAGCGACTTCTGCTTGCACCGAAAAACGTCATTAGCCTGCTAAACCAAGGAGGAGATTGCAATGGCAGAACACAAGAAAGGAGACAAAATCTTTGAGGCGATTGAGGTTGCAAGGGCAACCGGAAAGCTCAAGAAGGGCACGAACGAGGTAACAAAATCAATTGAAAAGGGAACAGCCAAGCTAGTCATAGCAGCCAAGGACGTGAGCCCTCCCGAAGTCATAATGCACCTGCCCCTTCTGGCAAAAGAAAAGGGAATCCCCTTCGTCTCAGTGGACAGCAAGGAAGAGCTGGGGGCTGCCGCAGGACTTGAAGTGGCGACAAGCGCAGTTGCAATAGTCCAGGAAGGGGACGCAAAAAGCATAATAAAGGAAATAATAAAGGGAATAGCTCCTGAGAAGCAGGAAACCAAGGAAGAAAAGCCCGAAGAGAAGAAGGGGGAAGCGAAGGAGGAATCCGAGGAGAAGGAAGCAGGAAAAGAGGAAACAAAGGAAGAGGCCAAGGGAAAAGAGGCGCAGGAGGCTCCTGGGGAAGAAGCCAAGACAGAGGAAAAGGCAGGGAAAGAGGAGAAAGCAGGTTCATCAGAATAAGGCTGTGATGCAAAATGGCACAAAAACAGCAGAACATTCAGCCGAAGAAAAGGGACAAGGAGCAAAGCGCTGCAAGGGGAAGCGTCACTTTCTCCCATGCTGTGCCTGCAAGAGTTGAGGAAATAATAGGCAGGACAGGAACAAGAGGGGAAGCAACCCAGGTCAGGTGCAGGGTTCTTGAGGGAAGGGACAAGAACAAGGTCCTGAGGAGAAACGTCAAGGGCCCTGTCCAGAAAGACGACATACTCATGCTGAGAGAAACAGAGATAGAGGCAAAGAAGCTTTCCAAGGGAGGAAGGGGCACAGCATAACCAGGCAGAGGGGTACCAAAATGGCAGTTTGCAGCTTTTGCGGAACATCAATCGAGCAGGGAACAGGCAAGATGTACGTCAAGAAAGACGGAAAAGTGCTGTACTTTTGCTCGTCAAAATGCGAAAAGAACCTTCTGGCGCTGGGCAGGAAGCCCAGAAACATCACATGGACAGCCGAGTACCAGAAGGCAAAGCAGGCAGTTAAGAAAACAAAGAGAGGCTGACAAAATGATGCAAAGAACCCTCGTCCTCTTAAAACCCGACGCTGTTCAGCGCTCAGTGAGCGGCGAGATAATATCAAGGTTTGAGAAGGCAGGACTCAAGATTGTGGGGATGAAGATGGTGTGGGTTGACAAAGACCTCTCAAAGAAGCACTACTCAGCCCACCTGGACAAGCCCTTCTACCCTGCAACAGAAGAATACATAACCTCCGGGCCCGTTATAGCCATGGTGCTTGAGGGGGTTGAGGCTGTTGAGAACGTGAGAAAGATAGTTGGCGATACAGAGCCGAAACAGGCGGCCCCCGGCACAATAAGGGGGGACTTCGCTCATGTGAGCATGAACTACGCCAACCAGAAGAACATCAGCGTGAAGAACCTCATTCACGCCTCAGGAAGCCCAGAGGAGGCAAAAAAAGAGATTTCCCTCTGGTTCAAGGATGAGGAGATGCACAGCTACAAGACAGTTCACGATATCCACATATTTGAATAAGCAGGTGAAAGCATGGCAAAGATGATTGACAGGATTACAAATATCATGAAGAACGTTGAGAGAATAAGAAACATAGGAATAGCAGCGCACATTGACCACGGCAAGACAACTTTCTCAGACAACCTCCTCGCAGGAGCAGGAATGATATCAGAGGACCTTGCGGGAAAGCAGCTCGCCCTTGACTTTCACGAGGACGAGCAGGCAAGAGGCATAACCATAGACACGGCAGCTGTCTCAATGGTCCACACCCTTGACAACGAGGAATACCTCATAAACCTGCTTGACACCCCCGGCCACGTTGACTTCGGGGGAGACGTGACAAGGGCGATGAGGGCTGTTGACGGCGCAATAGTGCTTGTTGACGCTGTTGAGGGGGTTATGCCCCAGACAGAAACAGTGCTGAGGCAGGCCCTCAGGGAAAGAGTCAAGCCAATCCTCTTCATAAACAAGGTTGACAGGCTCATCAAGGAGCTCCAGCTCACCCCAGAGCAGATGCAGGAAAGGTTTGTCAAAGTCATAGGCGACGTTAATGCCCTGATAAGGAAAATCGCTTCAGATGAATACAAGGAGAAGTGGCAGGTCAATGTGAAGGACGGCTCTGTTGCCTTCGGCTCAGCCTTCCACAACTGGGCCTTGTCAATATCATACATGCAGAGCCACCAGATAACATTCAAGCACGTTATTGAGGCCTATGAGAACGACAAGGTGCAGGAATTGAGGAAAAAAGCCCCTCTTCACGTGGTAGTGCTTGACGCGGTCATAAGGCACTTCCCCAACCCGAAAGAGGCCCAGAAGTACAGGATACCCAAGATATGGCACGGCGACCTTGACTCTGTTGAGGGCCAGGCCTTGATGAACTGCGACCCCGACGGCCCGCTCTTCTTTGTTGTGACAAAGGTTGTTGTTGACCCCCAGGCAGGGGAGATTTCTGCAGGAAGGCTGTTCTCAGGAACCATGAAGAAGGGAACAGAAGTTTACCTCAACAGGGCCAAGCAGAGGCTCAGGATACAGCAGGTATTTGTTTACAACGGAGCCAAAAGGGATATTGTTGATAACGTCCCTGCTGGGAACATCCTGGGAGTCGCAGGCATAAAGGCAATGCCCGGCGAAACAGTTTCCCTGAATGAGACAGAGCCCTTTGAGCAGATAACCCACATATTTGAGCCGGTCATCACAAAGGCAATTGAGGCAAAGAAGCCGGCCGACCTTCCAAAACTCATAGAGGTTCTCAGGAAGGTGACCAAAGAGGATCCAACGATACAGGTTGAAATAAACGAGGAGACAGGAGAGCACCTCATGCACGGCATGGGCGAGCTTCACCTTGAGGTCATTGAGAACAGAATAAGGACAGAGAAGGGCGTTGACGTGACAACATCCCCTCCCATAGTTGTTTACAGGGAAACGGTAACTGCCCCAAGCCCTGTTGTTGAGGGAAAGTCCCCGAACAAACACAACAAGTTCTACTTCAAGGTTGAGCCCCTTGACGAGAGCATTGTTGAGGCAATAAAGCAGGGCGAGATCCCTGAGATGAGGGTGAAGAAAAAGGACGAAAAGCTCTGGGAAGCCCTTCAGAAGGCGGGAATGGACGCCAAGGAAGCGAGAAAGGTCAAGGACATATTCAAGGGCAACATCCTGATTGACGCCACAAGGGGGGAAGTCCACATAGGGGAAGTCATAGAGATGGTGAATGACATGTTTGAGGATGTTATGAAGGCAGGCCCGCTTGCAAGAGAGCCGTGCATAAAGGTGAAGGTTTACCTTGCGGACACGAAGCTCCACGAGGATGCGATACACAGGGGACCTGCGCAGGTCTATCCCGCTGTGAGGGACGGCATAAGGGAAGCCATAAGGCAGGCGAAGCCCGTGCTCTTTGAGCCGGTTCAAACCCTGCTCTTTGAGGCGCCTGAGGAGTACATGGGCGAGATATCAAAGCTCATATCCAACAAGAGAGGCCAGCTCCTTGAGATGGAGCAGGAAGGTGACCAGATAAAGATAAAGGCGAAGCTTCCTGTCGCGGAGATGTTCGGGCTTGCCTCGGAGCTAAGAAGCGCAACCGGGGGAAGAGGCTCCTCATCCCTGATTGACCAGAGCTTTGAAAGGATGCCCCCTGAGCTTCAGCAGAAGGTCATCAGGCAGATAAGGGAAAGGAAGGGAATGAAGGAAGAGGAAACCCAGGGATAAGGGAAAGCAT
>CAYVGP010000024.1:7164-10381 GCA_964451135.1 uncultured Methanosarcinales archaeon | reverse complement strand
ATATTAATCAAAACAATCAGCTTTTTATATCCAAAATTTTTGAATATTGGTATGGGAAAGAAGCTAACTAAATCCGATTATGTGAAAATAAAGAAGAATATTCTTAAAAGGTTATATTCTAATCAAGCATTCAGTAAAGGTCACTTATTATACGAACGATTAACCTCAGGGATTCCTCCTCACCTAAAAGGATTTGTGGAAGATGTTCTTAAAGATCTTGTAAAAGAGGAGCTGGTTTTATTTTATGGCAGAACAAAACACGGAAATGCTTATCAGTTGAATATTAAAAGATTGAAAGAAATCGAAGATTTAATACTTTAAAACAGCGACACTTTTCCAACCAAAGTGCAAAATAAGTTAAAGTCTGCGATTAATCAATCGAAGCATCCGCCGAGCAATATTTCGGCTAATGATCACACCCCCGCCCCCACTCATCCTTTCTTCCCGTTCTTCAGCCTTTCAAGATCAAGCCTGTCCACGAAGAGAAACTCGTCGGGCCAGTCCTTTTTTATGACGCCCTTCTCCATGTTCATCTCAGGCAGGTAGTTGTGGTGTATCCTCAGGGGCCTGTGAATCCTCGCTGTCGTCACTTCCTTTATGCAGTCGTCCCCGTGCCTCTCCTTTATTCTCTTCACGATTTCGCCGTTGAAAATCTCAACAAGGTCCGCCTCTGTTTCTGCCTCAAGAATCAGGACTATGGCGAGGTGGCCGTCCTTTTCCGCAAGGTAGGAGTCCGCGTGGTACTTGAGGTTGTACTCCTTGAAGAAGTCGCTCTCGTACAACGAGCATGCGTAGTCGGACGCAGTTATGCCGCTCTTCATCTTTATGATGTATATCTGGCTTGCGAGGAAGAGCCCTGTGCCGTTTATTCCCCTGTTCACGTCCGCGTAGTAGGAGAGTATTCCCTCCTGCTCAAGCCTCTTCCTCTTCCTGTTGACACTCATCACAGGTATCCTTGTGTTCTTAGCAATCTGGTTGTCGCTGATTCTCGGGTTCCTTATCAGCTCCTTCACAATCCTCTCTTCCTGCTCGTCAAGCGGCCTCATGTTCCCACCCTTTCACGCAAATACAGCATTAAAAGATACACTTATCCCAAAAGAAGAGCTTTTCATATAAAAAAGCATCGCTGAGAGAGGGTTTTGTTTAAGTAATCAGCTTAGAGAAGAATCACTTCTGCTGGCTCTCCGCCCAGCTTATCAGCGGCACCAAGGCGTTCCTGAGCTTCATTCCCCTTCTTGTGAGAGAGTACTCCACTCTTGGAGGAATACCCCCCTTCGCCTCTCTCCTCACAACCCCCTCGCTTTCCAGTTCCTTAAGCCTTCCTGACAATGTCTTGGGGGTTATCCTTATGCGCTTTTCAAGCTCGCTGAACCTGAGCTTCCCGAAGTTGCCTATTGTCGTGATTATGGAGATTGTCCATTTCTTGCTGAGAAAAGCTGACGCAGCCTCAAGGGGCTTGGGGCAGTAGCCGCCCGGGGGAACCATCTCGCAGCAGTAGCTTTCTTTCCGGATAGTAACGTTGCTTTCCATTCTTAAACTCCATAATTTATATACGTACGCAGCTTTCCAAAAGAAAGCCCCTTTATTATTTAAACCTATTGAAAAAGGGGCGTGAAAAGCGCGCCGGGGCTGCGTGAGGATTGCCTTCGTGAAGGGGGAAGGCGCAGCTCCTTTGCTGATGAGGTGAGGAAGATGGGAAGGAAGATAGAGATATTCAGCGCAGACTGCCCCTTGTGCAGGGAAACAATTGAGATGGTGAAACAAAGCGGCTGCTGCAGAAGCAGCGAAATAAAGGTGCACGCATGCAGGGGAGACGAGTGCTGCCAGCCTGCGAAGGACTACAAGATAAGGGCGGTGCCGAGCATCGTTGTTGACGGAATGCTCGCTATTGAGGGAAGGCCGAGCCTGAAGGACATCAGGGACCTGCTCGGAAGCGGAGCTTCCTGAAAGACCTGCGCAGCAAGCTGAAACACAAGAACAAAAGAAGCCTGAAGAGGCGGACAGACGCGAATATTCAATGAGCAAGAAGAAGAACTACCTGGCGTTGGCAGCGTTATTCCTAATCATAGCGCTCATAGCATTTGCAGGTTTCAAAACATGGACTGATGTTGTGCTTCCCAACATCTTCAGCGTCAAATCCTTCCCGCCCTCCTTGTTCTACTCCTTTGCTCTGCTGGCAGGGCTGATCAGCTTTTTTGCTCCCTGCGCTTTGGGAATTCTTCCTGCTTACGCAGCATACTACCTGGAACTCAAAGAAAGCAACGGAAACAGCAGGCTGGGGCACTCTGCCAGGATGGGATTCGTGGCAGCGCTGGGGATATTCTCGCTGTACATGGCGCTGGGAATAGTGCTCACAGTGCTTGGCACCTCTGCAGCCGCTTATTTCGCGGTAAGCAAGCCGATAATCGCGGCTCTGCTCCTTGCTATCGGCATCGGTCTTGTGGCGAATTACAGCCCCAGGAGAAATTACGTTTACAGGCTGATACAGGAAAAGATTATCAGGGGCAAGGCGAAGAACAGCCTGTTTTTCTTCGGGATTCTCTACGGAGCCTCTGCCCTTGGGTGCGCAATGCTCGTTTTTGTCCCTCTCGTGATTATCCCGCTCAGCACAGGAAGGTTCCTCACAGGAATTCTCTCTTTCATGATTTACTCCCTTGCTTTCGGCCTTGCAATGGTCGTGACCACTGTTCTTATTGCCCAGTCCAAGAACATCATGCTGAAAAGGATAAGCTCCTCATACGCGAAAATAAAGAAAGCGGCAGGCGCAACGCTCATACTCTCAGCAATATACCTGCTGTATTACTATGCGAGGTTCGGGATGTGAAAAAATGAGAAAGGCATTGTTTATAATGGGGCTTGCGGCGCTGGTTGTTGTGCTGGCTGGCTGCGCCCAGAAGAGCCAGCAACAGAATCCTGCGCAGTCAACAGCCATTTCTGCCTCGGATGAACCCCCGAAACAGAGGGAGCTGAGCCAGCAGGAGATTGAGTCAGGGAACTTCCGCAGGCTTGAGATAAAGATCAGCGGAATGAGCTGCCCCTACTGCGCAAAAGGAATTTCAGAAGCCCTCATGTCCGAAGATGGAATCGTGAGCACTGACATAACCCTAGAAAAAAGGGGCGGCTCGGTGACATACGACTCAACGAAAATAAGCAAGGAGGAGATACTCAACTCCCCTGTGTTTGAAGGCGTTTACAAAGCCACCCTCGTGGACGACCA
>CAYVGP010000024.1:0-7064 GCA_964451135.1 uncultured Methanosarcinales archaeon | reverse complement strand
GCCAATACGGAAAGATTGAAATGATAGAGTTGGAAATACTCTCCGCTTCCTCAGGCTGCGGCAGGTGCCAACACGCACTTGAAATTATAAGAAACGCTCTTAAGAAATATCAGGGGAAAGTAAGAGTCACCGAAACAGATGTGACAAAAAAACCTGAGAAATTGCTCGCATTAGGCGTGATGGCAACGCCTGCAATTCTTATTAACGGCAAACTTGTGTTTGAAGGAAGCATAAAAGAAAGCGAGCTAGATAAGAAAATCAAGGAAGCTCTCGTATAAACAAGCATGCAGATATTTTTTTATGAACTCATCATAGATTTTTGTCTTTTTTAGAGCAAAAACTGGGCCTTAAGCAAGGGAAGAAAATGGCAAACAAGCAGGTTAAGATAGCGTTGGCAGCCACATCGTTCTTGTTGTTATCAATCACTGCAGTAGGCCTTGCGTGGCTGGCATCAGGGAACCAGCCTGTCAGCGTTGCCCTGGCTTACGCAGCAGGGCTGAGCATGATATTCCTCCCCTGCACGCTTCCCCTTGTGTTCGTCATAGTTCCTCTCAGCACCGGGAAGGGATACAAAAAGGGATTGTTTATGGCTGTTCTGTTCGGTCTGGGGATGGCGGCAACGCTGACTGTTTACGGCGTTGTCGTTGCTCTTTTGGGGGATTATTTCGGCTTAGACAACTTTTCAAGAGCCATGTTCTTTGTTGCAGGAATAGTTGCATATGTATTCGGGCTGACGCAACTAAATCTTTTCAGGATTGAGCTTCCTGAACTGCCCCTCCCTGCTTTTATCCAAAAGAAGAGGGATTATTCAAAGGCCTTCTTTATGGGGCTTTTACTTGGAAATGCCGGCGTTGGCTGCCCCAACCCCGCGTTTTACGTTCTCCTGCTTTACATTGCCACAAAAGCAAGCGTTGCAAGCGGGGGATGGCTCGGCTTCGTGCACGGGCTTGGAAGGGCAACACCCCTCGTTTTTCTCTCAATCCTCGCAATTCTGGGGGTGAACGCAGCAGGCTGGGTGGCTCAGAAAAAAGATTCTGTTGACAAAATCATGGGCTGGGGATTGGTTGCAGTGGGCGTGTTCATTTTTAGTATTGGCCTATTCGGGATGTACTGGTGGGAAAAGAGTTTCATCCATGTGGGGTGGAATTCTGTTGCTGAACGCATATCCCTGAAGCTAGCTGAAACAAGTGCTGCTGCAGAATACTTCGGCATAACAGCAAATCCGTCTGAGATAGAGAAATACTGGCCAAGCGCCCCGTGGTTCGTGATGCTCATGTTTCTCGTGGTTCCGCTGATATGGAGAATGTGCCGCAAAAGAAGAGAAGATAAAACAAGCCCGTCTTTGCTGGAGGTAAAAAGAAAATGAAAGCCTTCGCCGCAGCACTTCTGTGTCTCCTGTTATTGGTTCCTTTTGCCGCTGCCCACGCAATTGAGAAAGGGCCAGTCAGAAAAAGCACAAAGCAGCACATCATTGAGTTTTCATCAGAGCCGGAATTTCCTGTGACAGGCAGAGAAACGCGCCTTGATTTTGTCATAAAAAACAAGAGGGATGTTCCTGTTCCTAATGTTGACGTGGTTATTGAATTGCGTGGGAATGAAGAAAGAATCAGACTTCCGCTTAAAGAAAAAGAAGGCGGGCATTACAGCGCAGAATACAAGTTTAAAAAAGCAGGCAGCTACGAAATCCGTCTTTTTATTGGCAACAACGAAGTGGAAACAAGGTTCGCCTTGGAAATAGACAGCTTCGGCGTCTCTGGCGCATTGCGAGCCTTGGTGATTGTCTTGTTCATAGAAATTTTGGCAATAGCCGTGATTTCAGACTGCAAAAAGAAAAGGGGAAAAACGGCTGAGAAAGTCTTGATTTGAGATGCGCCTGGTTGCGAAGGAGGAGATACTCAGCTCCCCTGTGTTTGAAGGCGTTTACAAAGCCACCCTCGTGGACGACCAGCCAATACGGAAAGATTGAAATGATAGAGTTGGAAATACTCTCCGCTTCCTCAGGATGCAACAGGCCAGAGCGTTACAATGGAGACGAGAAAAGGAATCATTTCCTTTTTGCCTTAAAAATAATCGTGGGTCCGAGCAGTTTAGACAGAGCCGCAGGGTAATACTTGTCAAGCCTGCCCTCTCTCAGGGAAAGGGGCTCCATGATTCTTTCCACCATGAATCCAGCATCAACCAAATTGTTGTAAATGTCGCTGACCTTCACATGAAAAGCGACAAACTTGTGTTTGCTTCCATCAGGCCATATCTCAATCTCCTCGTATCTTCCGGTGTCAAAATAGCTTCTCTCAAAACATATGCGTCCGCTCTCCCTGAATTCATCAAGGTCTATGATGTCATGAAGGGGGTGCGGCATGCTGAAGGCAAACACGCCGTTTTCCTTAAGAATCGCGTAAACCTCTTTAAACAATCTCTTCAGGTTCGGGGAGTATTGAAATGCCCATGCAGAGATGGCAATGTCAAAGCTCCCTTTCTGAAAATAGCTGGTTAAATTCTGGAAATTGCCCCTTACAAACTCAACTTTCACTTTTTCTCGCTCAGCCAATTCCCGCGCGTATTTCAACTGCTCCGAAGACAAGTCTATCCCTGTGCAAATTGCTCCTCTTTTGGCCAAAGCTATTGAGCTTTGCCCTCCGCCGCAGCCAACCTCAAGAATCCTCTTTCCCCTAACACTTCCCAGCAGTCGCAGTTTCGTTTCAGAGGGGCACTGAACCCCCCAGTACGCTGAATGGGTGGGTATTTTGGCATCTGCCTGGAAGTATTTGGAGGACTCATCCCACCATCTCTCAATTTCCTTCACCATGGCGTTATTTAATTGGGTGGGTTATAAAAAACTTGCCCAGAAAGGGCATTGCAGAAACCCGAGAAAAGCCCTTAACTCCTTTCAGCACCCTCCCGCGTACCTGCAGCCCTCCTCCTCGTCCTCCAGCTCCACTGTGACGTGGCTTATGCCGAAGCCGGAAGCAACTTCCCTGACTCTTTCTTTGACGGATTTCATTTTCTCGTGCCGCGGCTTGTCAGGAACAACCACGTGGACCGTGAGGATGTGCCTCTCGTTGTCAAGCGACCAGACGTGCATGTCATGCACGGCCCTCACCCCTTCTATGCTTCTGAGAGCACTTTCAAGTTCCTCCACGTTCACGCTGCTGGGGGTTGCCTGAAGGAATATTTTCAGGATTTCCCGCATGTTCTTGACCACGTTGTAAAGCACGACAAATGTGAATGCAACAGCGAGAAGCGGGTCAAGCAGGGGCGCTTGGAAAAAAAGGTTGACAACGCTCACCGCCAGCACAGCAACCCAGCCGAAGACGTCCTCGAGAAGGTGCCACGACACTATGCGCTCGTTCATTGAGCTGCCTGTCTTGACCCTCAACGCAGCAAAGCCGTTGACCGCTATTCCCAGCAAAGCCAGTGCGAGCATTCCGCCGTACTTGCTGGGCTCGGGGAAAAGAATCCTGGGCACTGCCTCTGAGAGAACAAAGAAAGAGCCTATTATTAGCACAGCTGAGTTTATCAAAGCTGCGAGGAGGGAGAAGCGCCTGTAGCCGTATGAAAAATGCAGGGTGCGCTTTTTGCGGGAGTACCTCTGAAGAAACCATGAGAGGCCAAGAGAAAGGGAGTCCCCGAAGTCATGGAGGGAGTCCGCGATTATTGCTATGCTGTTAGTGTAGGTCCCGCCTATAAACTCAACAATTGTGAAGCCGAGGTTAAGGAAAAAGGCGGTCTTGATGTTGGAGACGCTTCTGTCCCCTGAGGCATTTCCTGGCTTGTGGGAGTGCGGCATGATAACGACTCCTGTTTACTTTGCGAAGAGCTCAACCCTTCCCCCTGTCACTATGGCGTCGTGGAGTATCCTTCCCAGCTTGTTCTTCCTGCTTATCTTTATGAGCCCTGACTTGCTCGCCTTTGCCGTCAGCAGGTAGTCCCCGTCAACGTATATCTCTATGTCCTTGTTCCTGTGGGCGTGGTCGAGCATTAGCTGGACGTTGCTCTTGTGAATCCTGGAAGAGAAGGAGACAGGCTCTGCTTTTTTTGCTTCCTTGTTTGAGAGGGGCTTCACGTCAATGCTTATTCCCAGTTTTTTCTCAATCTCCGAGATTGTCTTTCCCTGCTTGCCTATTATTCTTGAGATGTCTCTCTCCGGCACGTAGACGATTGCCTTGTGGTCCGAGACAACCTCTGCCTCTGCGCTGTCCGCGTACCTCCTTATCTCCTGCAGCACTGTTTTCTGGGCAAGTTCCTGGCTCGGCGTTTTTCTCTGCTGCGTCACCGGAACAACAACTGTTTCCTCTCCGTAGCTGTAAAGCTCGTACTCAGGGGAGCCGCTTATGAAGTCGGAAACAACAACAACCGGCCTTGCGAGGTCTGCCTCTGTCATTCCCGCAGGCACCTTCACTGTCATCACCAGGGAAAGCACCTTTTTCGGCTCCCCGTTCTTTATGAATATCACTGTGTCTATCACCTGGGGTATTACTCCCAGCTCTATCCGTCCCACAAACCTCTGTATCGCGTCTATTGGGTTCGTGGCGTGCACAACCCCCACCATTCCGACTCCCGAAAGCCTGAGGTCCGCGAACAAACGAAAGTCGTCTGTGTTCCTCATCTCGTCAAAGATTGTGTAGTCGGGCCTTGAAAGCAGGAGTATGTCGTGTATCTCCTGCGCGTCTCCGTGGCTTATCGCGTACTGGGTTATGTTGTCTGGAAGAACGAGGTCTCTCGGCGCCTCCACTGTCTTCACCACTTTTCCCTGCTTCGCGTAGCTCTCTGCGAGGGCCTGCGCAAAAGTGCTTTTCCCGTGCCCCGGGCTCCCTGCTATGAGGATGCCCTCTGCGTGTGACGTGAGTCTTTCAACCAACTTCTCGTCCAGCTCGTAGTCCTCAAGAGACAGCCTCTTGACAGGCCTCACCGCTGTTATCTCCCACCCGTCCGAGAAGGGAGGCCTTGTTATGACTATCCTGAAAGAGCCGAGCTGGATTATCGTGCTTCCTGTTCTTTCTATCTCTATGAACCCGTCCTTCCTCACTCCTGCCTCCTCAACAAGCTCCCTCGCAATAGCCTCCACGTTCTCCCTCGTGAGGGGCTTGGTTCCCACAGCAACAAACGACCACTTCCCGGGATATCCCTTCTTCGCGTACGGAAGCACGTTCTCCCTCAAATGCACGCTCATTGTTTGCTCGTCAAAGTACTTCTCAAGCTTCAGCTTCTTGTGAATCTTGTCTATTGAGACAAAAAGCACAGGCACTCCTTTGGCCCTCGCAACCCTTGACAGGACTTTGTCTGCTGTGAGCAGGGCGGCTCCCTCCTCGTAGGCGAGTTCCCGTATCATGCTGTCTATCTCGCCGAGATTCGCGTACCTTATTTCAGCTGCTGTCGGCCTCTTGCCTGCGAAGCGGAGCTTGAAATTTCCCTTTTTTGCCAGCTCGTTGAGCCTCTCAAGCTCCTCAAGCCCAAGGAACCCTATCGCCCTGTTCTGGTTTGCCTGATGCTCAAGCTCTGCCAGCACAGCCTCGTGTATGATGATCTCGTCAGGGGCTATCTTGCCCTTCCTGACCCATGAAGAAACAAGGCCTTCAACAAGCACTGATGTGTCAGGGGCTACTTTGGAGGAGTTATCCTCCTCGCTTATTTCAGCGTAAATCTCCTCTTCTTCGCCTGCTTCTTTGGATGATTTTGTTTTTGCCATGTTAACACCTTTTCCCTGCATAATGCCGTGGGCTATTTAAGTTTTTTGAAAAAGGGGATGGGGGGAAGAAAGGATGCGAGAGAAGTGGCCTTTCCTATTCGCTGTTTTTCCTCCTGGCTGATGCTGCAATGGCGTAAAGGGCGATAAAGAAGGCGAGAGCCGCTATGAGCGCCGGGCCTGACCTGTGCTGCCTGAACCACTGCTCCCCCTTTCTTGAGGCAATGTCAAGCTTCTGAAGCACGGTTACGTTTTGGAGCGAGAAGCTTATGGTTCTGTTCTCAGCGTATTCCCTGCCCGCCTTGTCCCTGTAAGAAACAAGCAGGTTCGCGTGCCCTCTCTCGCCCATGAACTGGGCTGAGTTTATGTTCACGATGAACTTCTTCCCTGCTTCAAGCTCCCTGAAAAACCATGTCTTGTTGAAGCCCCTGCCGTAGAGCGCCACTTTGACATCAGAGGGGTTTGAAACAGAGGTCTTGTTTATTGCGAACGCAATCTGGATGTTTTGGGCGTACTCTGCCTCAATGCTCTGCCTTGGCATCTCAATCCTCAGTCCGGGCCTGTCCAATGCCGCGTACCTCGCGAAATAGCCGGCAGAAACTCTTTCCCCTCCTGCTTCGGCCTCTGCAGAAACAAAGGCCGCGTTCTCCCCTATGCCCCTGGGCCTGTGAGTGAAGTTGAATTCCCTTGACTGGGCTATTCCGAGGAAGGCCTCAGCGCATGCTTCGCCGAGGCACACCCTGACCGCGTTAAGGGGAACGTTGCCTGTGTTCCGCACGACGCAAGACAACAAAGACTCCTCGTCAAGGTATATCTCCTGTTTTTCTGTTGCGCAGGTGAGGTTCATTGATGCTGAGCCCTCTCTTTGCTGAAAGGCGTTTATTCTTGATGCCATGGCCTCTGCCTCATCCCTCTGTATGAAGGGCATGTTCCTTGAGGCGGAGAACTCCTCAACAACAGAGCTGTTTGAGCTCGTGGAGAACCCCACGCCGAAGGTGTATCTGTAGTTAGTGTCAAGGGAGGGGTCCACCCTGAACACGAAGGCTGTTTTTTTCTGGGAGAAGGGGGGCAGAAGCACTCTCTGCTTGGGGAAGGTGTTGCTGAGCCCCTCGGACCTCATCGGGATTATTGTTTCAACCATGTAGAAGTCGTGGGGGTTTTTCACTGTGAGAACTGCGAGGTTCCACGAGCCTATTGCAACCTCTTTTCCCAGAAGCTCAAGCTCAAGCTCTGCTGAGGGAGGGGCCCTGCGTTCAAGCTCCCTTATGCTGTACGACACAGCCGTTTCAGCAGGCTGCAGGTCTATCTTTCTCCCCTTCCACCTGTACCTCGTTGTGCTTCTTCCCGGGTCAAATGACCTCTGGGTGACTATGTGGGTTGC
>CAYVGP010000023.1:0-10422 GCA_964451135.1 uncultured Methanosarcinales archaeon | reverse complement strand
CTGCGCCCTCAATTATTGGAAGCCTGTCGCCCTTGTTCCCTGTCTCGTAGGGTATCTTGTAGTATCCCTCAGACCCCCCTGCGAGGTTTTCTCTTGAGTGCCCCTGCAGCGTGTGGTAGTTGTCGTTTGTCGCGTAGTAGGCGAAGTTGCTCAAAGACAGGACATTGCTCGTCGGGCACTTTGCTCCGGAGCTGTCAGGGTCGTAGAAGTCAGTGCCGCTTATGAACATGTTGAGCAGCACTCCTGAGCCCTGCTCTGCGTCGTTCTGCACAGTAACTGTGCCGGAGTAGGCGTTGGTGCCCGGCCGGACTGTGCCGAATCCTATGCTTCCGTCAACGACTATCGCTATCTCCGGGTTGAGGAACCAGTACTCGTTCTCATCCGTGGTTCCGAGAAGCCCGCTGTTGTCCTCTGCCTCTGCTGTGATAAAGTACTCGCCGTGCATTGAGTCAGGGGTCTCAACTGTGAATGTGCAGGTGTACCACCCCATCGTGCCGCTGTTGAAATCCTCAAGCTCTTCCTCGCCTATGCGGGCGTTGCAGAATCTCGGGGACACCGGAATGCCCCCATGCAAGCAGAAGGGATACTCAAGCCACGGCTCGTAGTCAACCTTGCCGTGAGCAATGTTTCCGCTTCCCCCTGGATTGGGGACTGAGCCGGCGCCAAGGGCAACAGGGCCGGAAGCGTCTCCCCACCAGTTGTTCTCCGCGTCCACAAATGCGGAAGGGTTCTTATTCAGCACACCATACGCATTTCCTGAGAGGTCGTTGTGATTCACAGAAACCTGATCAGGGAATGTGCAGTCCTCCAGAAGCACGGCAAAGCCAAAGGGACCTGCTATGCCGTTGATGGCGTTGCGGGAAATTGTGACGTCGGTTATGCTTGGAACCCCGGTATGGCAGTCCACTGCTGCCCCGACTTCCCAGGCGCCGTCAACATCAGATATTTTGTTGTCCCTGATAACAACATTTTCCATGTCGTCAACAGTCTGGATGCCGTATGCGCCCTTGGGGCTCCGGATGTTCCTGATTATGTTGTTGCTTATGACTGCATTCGTTATGCGGTACCCCTGTGCGAATAGCTGCACGCCAAGAGCTGTTTTTCCTGCTGCAGCAGCGCTGGTCTCAATGTCCTCTATGAGGTTGAAGTCAATCACGAAGTTTGAGAGGTTCCTGTTTGATATGTCTGTGTTCACGCGGATGCCCGCCATGTGGTTTCCAGTAGAAACAACGCCGTTGCCGTCAATGTGGAGCCCTCTCACAGTCACGTCGTCCGCGCCGATGTCCACAAGCCCCGTGACTGCGGGAGAAGAGGGGACAAGCCTTGCTGCATCAGGCCCCCTCGGGTCATTCAGGCCGACAAGGGTGAGGGGCTTGTTTATGGTGACCTCATTGTAAGTGCCTTTGCCCACGCAAATCACGTCTCCTGCGTTCGCATTGTTTATAGCGTCCTGAAGGTTATCCCCGCTGCTCACGGTTTCATTGCAGTTCTCGGGCGGCTCGTACTCTATGTCCGCCTCAAAGCACTTGTCCCCCGGCACTGCATCTCGCTTCTCGCAGTTCGCTTCTACCGGGTTTCCCTCGCCCTGAGAGCTGCCCACTGTGACATAGACATCCCTCACTTTCTCAATGCCGTTCTTGTCAAGGACAAGCACGTCCCACATTATCTGCTCTCCCTCAAACGCGTAGTTGTTAACCCTTTCCCTGAGCTCAAGGCGGCCGTCAGCGTTGTTGCTGTAAACAACTCTGTTGTCGCAAAGCCAGAGCATCGGCTTAAACTCCTCTGTCCGCACGTCCAAGCCGATGCCTGCCGACGTTCCGACGGAAACCTGCCGGGGAAAGAGGGGCATCACCCTGCGGTTCCCGAGAAAGTGCCCGGGCTGGGCCTGCAGAGCCTCCTGTTTGCTGAAGTAGTACCACGTGAAGTCAGTGGGCACATCAGTGTCTCCCTTGAGCTTGTAATTGAAATCAGAGGGCTGAAGGTTGAGGTTGGTGAGCTTGTAGGCGCTTGAGGCCGGCCAGTTCTGCTCGCATCCCTCCTCGCTGTAAAGCCCTGCGTTGCCGTTGTTCGCGCCGAAGGTGTTGGTGCCTGTTATGGTTATGTTGTCAGAGCCGCCAGGGTAGAACTTGCCGCAGGTGTAAACAGCAATGCCTCCCCACGAGTTGCCACTTGCCACAATGTTCCTGATAAGAATGTCGTTGGAATCTGTGAGGGCAAGGCCGTTGCCCCCGTTGTTGATGACAGTTATGTCCTCAAGCACTGCGCCATTAACGCCGTTGAGGTCAATGCCTGTCCTGTAGGTGTCCTTCACCGTAACCTCGCTGATAACAAGGTTTGATACCCCGCTGGGCTTGATTCCGTATCTTCCTGAAGAAGTCGCAGGGCCTATGTGGGTGAAGCGCTGCAGAGTCACGTCGTCCGCAGTGACTGAGATTCCGTAGCTGTTTTTGGTTGAGGCGTCAATCACCACCCCTGCCTCGCTTTCCCCTGTCAGGGTGATGCTTTTGGCAATTGACAACGCCTCCGCGTATGTGCCGTCGTATATGAAGATTTCATCCCCCGGCGATGCTGCGTTCATAGCAGATTGTATTGTTGTGTGGCATGGCGTGTTGCTCGCGCAGATGCCCGCAGCATCCACGTACAGCGTTGCCGCATTAGCCATAGAAACTGATGCAAAAACTAACATAGCAGATACAAAGAGAAATACGGACTTATTCATGTCGGTCACCCCCTTCATGGGCTGGTAACATGCCCAATTCTCCATGTGATAAATCCCATCCTTAAATGTTTTTCTATTTCAGAATAGTAATCAGCAGTTTCCTTTACCGAGTGGTAATGATTAAAAGCGGCAAAGATTTAAATACGCTCTTTCTCCTCCTTTCCCCGCGCGAGGGTAGCCAAGCGGCTAAGGCGACCGCCTGCAGAGCGGTTATTCGAGGGTTCGAATCCCTCCCCTCGCTTTGCATTCTCCAAGTACGCAGGCAGAATCAGAAAGACCTCTGACCGGAGCCGCCTAATCCTGGAAGGAGTTGCTGCGGGAAGAAGCTGCGCATAAATAATAAACATCTTTACTAATTAAAATACTTAACTAATTATTTAACTTAATTAACAACCTAATTTATTTATTGCGAAAGTTCTCTTTGAAGAAGCCCTATCTGCTCCTGTAAAGCGTGCCGAGGTACTGCCTGAGCGTTTTCTTCTTGAAGAAACCCATCCTGCCCATTATGACGCCTGCGTACTGGAGCGATGCGGGGATTGTTATGCGCGAGGCCTCTTTGCCCCAGTTCCCGATTCCCGCGATGTAGCCCTGGGATATGTCAATCCACTTCTGCCTTGCCCTCGCCTCTTCGCTTCTCTCATCAGAGTGCCATGTTTCCCACAATCCCGACTTCTTCAGTAGCCTCTTCTGAAGCTCCCACGTCCTCGCCATGTAGAGCAGTGAGCCGACTATGTTGGCTTCTGCGTCAAATGCGAACATCCTCAGAAGCTGCTCCGGGCTTTGCGCATTGCCGAGGTAGTTCTTGGCTATTGAAATGGCCGGCTTATGGTTAAGAAGCTCCTCCTCGGGAAATCTTTTCTGGCTCAATGCCCTGTGCTTCGCCTCTATGTAGTCACGGACAACGTTCTTCCACGTTTCCCAGTCCACAGCTCCCCTTGGCGTTAGGGGAACCTCCCTTGGCGGAGAGGGGATCTCCATTCTTATTTTCTTGGGCACCGGCTTTCCCAGCAGGTAGTTGTAGTATATCTCTGCCGCAGCTATGTAGGTAAGCTGGCCGATGCCAACAGCCCCTGCATAGGAGAACCTTTCCTGGAGACCGGCGTTTTCTGCTGACAGCAAAGCCATGACGCCCTCAAACTCAAGGCCAAGCGCGCCTGAGAGCGGAACAATCACATCACCGTATGGGAGAAGCCTCTCAAGTGTTTTTGCAGGGGACGACTCGCTCCTCTTCAGCGGCCTTCTCAAAAGATTGAGGCGCTTTGAGTATTCCCTTATCGCGTCCCGCTGCTCAGAATCCACGTAAAGCCTCACCCACACATTCTCCATTGCCTTTTCCTTCTTGCTCAGCCACCTCTTGTTCGAGCTGGAGTCGTATATCTGGCGGCGCAGCTTGTTGAAGATGGTGTGCCTCATCTGGGAGAGAACCCTCTGCCTCAGCTCAGGGCTGAGCCTCCCCAGATTAAGGCTGTAAATGCTTTTTCTTATCTCCCTCAGCCGCTCTTTTTCTTCCTCGGGAAGAAGATGGAGCTGGTCCCTGTCCACAATGCCGTAACTCCCCAGCACCTCGCGCTCTATCCCCCTGTAGATGCTTCCCAGCCTGCCCCTGCTCACCAGGTTCCTATAGCGGAGTATCCTGTCCTCAAGCTCCGGGCTTGTTATCTGGGCTGAGAAAAGCTCAAGAATCTCCTCGTTCCTCTTCCTTATCTTCCTGGCCAGGTTTTTGGCGTAATTGAAGTTCCTCCTGTCAGAGCTGTTCCTGAACCTCAGAGTGTTGCTTTGCTCCCTTTCCTCCACCTCATCCACTATTCTCTCAAGGTCCGAGTAGTAGTCTCTTTTCGCAAACCCAGGCACGTTCCGCGTTTCGCCCTTGTAGAGGTAGTTCTGGTAGAGGAAGGCAAGGCCTGCAAGCTTAGGAATATCAGCGAGCTTCTGATACACGAGAAACCTCTCCGGGCTTTTTTTTGCCTTTTCTCCAAGAAGGCTCATGGGGAATAGCGCCCCTGCTGCAACAATCAGAGGAAGGTCCTGCAAAAAGTCCCTGCGTTTCATGTCGCGTGGAAACACGCAGCCATTTAAAACCTTTTTGCATAGAACCATTGCAAAGTGGTGAAAGCAAAAAGAAATATATATGAGAACCCCCTCTCACTTGGCATGAGAAGAAGGACAAGGAGAATGCGTCCTGAGGAATTCAGCGACTATGCAGTCATGGTTAAGGCATTCACAGAGGGAAAGCCTTATTACCTTGCGTTCCAGGTCTCGCCGGAAATACGTACCGACATAACAAGCAACCAGCTTCAGGAAATCGCATACACCCCAAAAAAGACCTTGAAAGGCTCAGCGCTCTTGCCCGGCTGTGCAGCCTCTGCTCCCTGGACATCAGGGTGGAGTCGCCGCTTGTGATGACGATAAAAGACCTGGAATCACAGATAGCGCCCTACCTTGTCCTGGCTATGTGGGAACGCGGAAGCACAAGGAATATTAATGACTGACCTATTCCTTCCTGCATGGCAGAAATAAAGAGGATTCTCATTGACAGCAGGGGGAAGCGCTTTTTTGTGCGGGACATCAATGCAGACTACCACTGCCAGCACGGCTTTGTCAAAAGCAGCGACCTGAAAAAAAGGGCGGGCTCTGTTGTGAGAACCAACAAGGGCGTTGAGCTTGTTCTGCTGAATCCGCTGTTTGCAGACAAGCTCGCAAAGATCAAGAGGGGCCCCCAGATAATCCCCCTGAAAGACATAGGCGCAATAATATCGGAAACAGGGATAGGCAGGGACTGGCTCTGCGTTGACGCGGGCGCTGGCTCAGGCTACCTCTCTTTTTTTCTAGCAAACATAGCGAAAAAAGTGGTGAGCTACGAGGTTAGGGAGGACTTTCTGCTCATAGCAAAGGAGAACGCGTCCCTTCTGGGAATAAAGAACATAACCTTCAAGAACAAGGACGTCAGGGAGGGGATTGACGAAAGAGGAGTTGACCTGGTGACTCTTGACCTTCCTGACCCGTGGAGCGTGGCCCCCCACGCAGAGAAGGCCCTGAAGAAGGGAGGCTTTCTGGTTTCATACAGCCCCACTGTTCCCCAGGTCTCTGACTTTGTTTCCTCTCTCAAAGCCACCTCTTTGGCGCGCCTCAAAACAGTTGAGGTAATGCAGAGGGAGTGGGAGGTTGAGGGAAGGAAGGTGCGGCCGAAGTCGCAGCCGATAGGCCACTCGGGGTTCATAACTATCTGCAGGAAGCTTTGAGATTCCGGGAGATTCCTATGCCCCGGGCGCCTTCGGGGCGATCATCTTTACGCCTGCCCTGGGAAGGATTCTCTTGTAAATCTTCATATGGTCGTCGTCGTATATCTTCACGAAGTTCCCTATCTTTATTCCCCTGAGCATCCTGTAGAATACGCTATGCTTCCCCTTCTGGGTGTATTCTCCATTGTTGAAGAACTCCGAGGCGTCCTCCCCTGCCGCGCTCAGCACGTCGTCCCTCAGGGGAGAGAACCTGTCGCTTATGAGTATGTAGTCCGCGTCCTGCTCATCCATTATGTTGTAGGTTACGATGGAGTCTGTTGCAGAGTAGGCCCTTGCAACGTCCCTTGCCAGCTCGGAGTCTGAGAGCTCGCTGCTGTTCCACCTTGACGCGTAGCCCGCCTCGGCATCCACAAGCTCCTTGCTCGGCGCATAAAAAACAACCTCCCTGCCTGTCTGCCCCATTATCTGGCCTGCGAACTCCCACCAGGACATGAACTTCCTGTCAGCAGGGATGTTGCGGCTTATCCATGCCATTGACTCGTTGAGTTCCGGGTAAAACGGGAACACGAGCCTTTCCTTGCTGAACTCAAGGACTATGACGTAGTTGTCCTTCCCCTTCTCCTTGTAGACAGTAGGAAAATACACAGGGCTGAGCGCGAAGCCCCTCTGCTCCACGAACTCAGAGCCGAACAGCTCAATTGTTTTCAGCTTAGCGGGAGGGGCCTCTGGCTGCTGGGAAGGAGTGCCCGCCTTGCTCTCCCCGAGGTCTATCACAGGCGGGGAGTTTTCCTTCTTGGAGCACCCTGCAAGAACAACGGAGACTGCGACAAGTGCAAGGAGCAGCCATGCAAGGGTGTCTCGTCTCATGCCGAGGGGGTGGCAAGAAGGGATTATTAAGTTTTATGAAAATAGAGAAGCTCTTACTTCCCTGTGTTTTCTTCCAGCTCGTTCTTGAAGTAGAGGTTTCTCGTGGGGTAGTTTATCTCTATTCCCTTCTTCGCGAACTCTGTGTGCAGGTTCTTTATGAGCTCGTGGGCAAGGGCGAACCTGTCCACGTAGGTGTTGGCCCTCACAATGACCTTGAAGTCCACGTTTGAGTCCCCGAAGTTGTAAAAGCGTATCAGCGGCTCAAAGTCCTTGTAGGCGTGCTCGCTTTTCTCTATTGTTTTCTTGGCAACGTCGTATGCTGTTTTCTCAACCGCCCTGAGGTCAGAATCATAGGACACTCCGCATGTGACAACAAGGCTCACAGGCTTCATGGGCATGCTGTAGTTTATGATGGTGGAGTTGGCGAGCTTTGAGTTCGGAATTACCAGGATGTTGTTGCCCAGCTTCTTTATCCACGTGCTTCTCCACCCTATCTTCTCCACGAAACCGCTCTCCCCTCCCTCTATCTCAACGAAGTCCCCAACCTTTATTGGCCTGTCGGCAATCATGTACATGCCTGAGAAGAAGTTGGAGAGCGTGTCCTGAAGCGCAAGGGCGACGGCGAGGGAAGCGACTCCGAGGGAAGCGATTAAGGGGCTTATCTCAATGTTGAAGTGGTCAAGCACTATTATGAAGACAATGGCGTAGATGAATATGTTGACTCCCTTTCTCAGCATGGGGTATATTGTTTCGTCAAGCGTTGAGCGGGTGCGGTGGGCCACTTCCTTTGCGTACCAGTCCATGAGTATGTTCACAGCCCTCTTTCCCGCCCAGGTGAAGAGAAGGACGAACCCCACCCATGCCCCTGCGTTGATTATTTTCTGGTACGGGTCAAGCACTGTCATCACTGTTAGGCCTGTGTAAAGCGAGAAGAATATTATGAGGAAGTATGCAGGGCTCTTCATCCCCTCAACGAGCTCGTCGTCAAGGGTTGTCTTGGTCTTCTTGGCTATCTTTGCAAACACCTTCTCAAACACAGCGTAGGCTATTCTCGCAAGAACATACCCCCCGAGAAGGAACAGGAGAGCCACAACAGCCTCGTCGTACACCTGGTTGGGGAATATGTTGAGCCTCATAACTCGTGGTACAGCTAAGTAGTTTAAAAAAGTTTTGAAATGGCTGAGAGAGCTTTTTCCAGCACCTCTTTCTCGTCATCGTAGGTGATGCGCTCCCCTGCCTCTTTGCCAGCGAGCCACTCAAAGCCCTGGTGCTCGCGGCTTATGCTCACATTTTCCGTTTCTGTTTTTGCAAGAAAGAAGTGGACTGTTTTCGGGCGCTTTTTCCCGTCCCTCTCGTACTCGTAGCTTATTGTCTCGTGAAATCCCTCAATAAACTCAAGCCCTGATATTCCTGTTTCCTCCCCGATTTCCCTCTGGGCTGCTTCAAGCAGGGTTTCCCCCTCCTCAACGTGCCCCTTGGGAAACCCCCAGTGGCCGTCGGGGTAATGAAGGAGGAGGAAGAGGGGCTCGCGCTTTATGCGGAAAACAACCGCCCCTGCCGACACCTCCCTGCTCATTCCCGCCCCTCCAGGGACTTTATCACTTCCCTCATGAATGCAGGGAGGTCGTCAGGCATTCTTGACGTGATTATGTTTCCGTCCGCAACCACTTCTTTGTCGAGGTGCTCCGCCCCCGCGTTTTTGAGGTCGTCTATTATGGTGTGGTAGCAGGTTGCCTTTTTCCCTTTCATGATTCCCGCTGACACAAGAACCCACGGGCCGTGGCATATTGCGGCAACTGTTTTTCCTTCCTCGCTTATTTTCCTTATGAAATCCAGGGCATCCTTGTCTGTCCTGAGCTTGTCCGGGTTTGCGAGGCCTCCGGGAACAACAAGGCCTGAGAACTCCTCCGGGTTAAGCTCGCTTATTTTTGCGTCTGCCCTTGCAGGGTAGCCGTGCTTGCTCTCCCTGTCCCTGCCGTCGGGCGTTGCCACGACAACCTCTGCGCCTTCCTCAATAAGCCTGAGCCTCGGGTAGTGCAGCTCCAGGTCCTCAAAGCCGTTTTCTGTGAGAATTGCCACCTTTTTCCCTTCCAAAGACATGCTACCACCTCCTCATATCTCAACCAGAAGCAAACAAGAGGGTGGAAAACGGTAAAATATAAAAGGTTAATGGATTAGGAGAACAATCAAGGCTTTAAAGATGAAAGACTTGGAATCCTGCGTTTTAAGCCCGGAAAAAGAAAAGATCAGAGACGCCCTCCTTCAGCAACTGCAGAGGAACAAGGCAGAATTCTATGCTCGCAAGAACAAGGAACTGTTCACCACACCGGAAGAAATGGAGTCTTTTTTGAATATTCCCTGGCACGAGGAAAGTGCAAGAGCAGGAGCCAGCATCTTTGGCATAGACTTAGAATCTTTATTGCGCATATCGCTGGAAGATTTTTTTTATAGTTCTGAAAACAAGCATTATATAAAGCTGCAACAGGAAAGCTCAGAGATATTAACTCAGCTCTTGGCGTTGGATGTGGAGGCCAGGATTGGGACCGACTTCATCGGCCACTACCCGCATATTGGGATTGACGTGGATTTGCCCTACCAGGTGGGAGGAAGATGGGTAGCTATTGAACCGTTTATTTTGCCTAAAAAGCTTACTTATGAGCAGGTTCTGGAGAAGGAAACTCGTTTTGGAAAAAAATTCCTTGAGGAAAAAAGATTGATAATTGTGAGATCAAACATTTTAAGAAAAGCCAGCCCAAAAGAGAAGAAGCTTCTTGAAAAGAAAGGGGAAACCTTAAATTATGTTCCGATAGAAAGGGCGGATCCAATTCTAAAAAAATACCCTCCGGATGTTGTTCTAATAAAAGTCCCTGCTCCGTGGAACACGCACTATGAAGTGTTGAGGTTTTACCAAGATTTCGTAACAAAGCCAACTTTAATAATTTCGGATGTATCACTTGAACACAAGCAGTTAAAACCTTTAAAGAATATTGCGGGTTTGTCTAAGGTAGATAGAATCGGCGCAATTCGCGACTATGGATCGAACAAGCCAGTTTATCCTCTTTGCCTGTTTTTCATGTATGTTTTAACCCCTAAAAATTTCTGAATCATCGGAATTTCTCCATTCATTCTGGAAATCTTTCTGACTTTTTGTTGAAAGCCAGATAAAAGATTTTTTTCTTTTTGCTCCTTATGCCTACTAAGAAAAAAATATGTGGCTCCTCCCTGGAGGATTTTGTCATGAATGAAGTTGCCCACAGTTACTACCATGGGAGCTTTTTTTGGGAGAGCGGCCTTAAAAATATGCTGAAACTAAGTGATGAAAACAAAGAAGATGTCATGAAAAGATCCTTCAAAGGAATTCCCGGGGAAGAAATTGGTTTTCCTTATGGCACACTCGGTTATGAGCAGTTAAATAATGCCGAACACCTTGTGAAACTGAGAATACCGCCATTTATTATTGAGAAAGACGGAGAATACTTCAGGTTGGAGGGAACCACAATAGGCCTAAAGCTTAGAAAAGAAGATGATAAGATTATGATGGTGAATCCCCCCTTCCTGCTGGACAAGAACTACAAGCACCCCCTCATCTTTGGCGCC
>CAYVGP010000022.1:0-10568 GCA_964451135.1 uncultured Methanosarcinales archaeon | reverse complement strand
TAGCAAAACTCACTAAATTTTTAAGGTGGTGACATATGTCACGGCAGAATACATGGTAAAAAATTGGATTACCTGAACCTGTACCTGAGAATTCCCCCCGTGCCTCCCAATCCGTCAAGCCTCTGCCCTGCCTCTGTTCTTGAAGAAACAATGATTATCTTTCCGTTTGCCCTCTCAACAGCTCTCATAACATCCTCCGCCGCCCTTCCCTCCCCCTTCTCTCTTGCGTCCTCAAGGTACTTGTCTGTGACGAGCAGGGTTTCAACAGCGCCCGCCTCTGCCGCGGCCCTTGTTTCTTCCGCGCCGTAAGCGCAGGGCTCCCCTTTCGCTATTCTCTCCAGAAGCTCCTCAACCGCCTTCTCCTCAAATGCAGCGGTCTCCTCCTCAAGCACCTTCTTGGTTTCCTCCCTCTTAATCACTTCGTTCAGCGCGTTGTGGGAAACAGAGGAGCACCCCGCCCTTATCACCGGAACCGCCAGTCCTTCTTTCTTCAGCCTTGCAACAACGTACTCTGAGAAGAAGGCGGGGCTCGCCACAATGACAGCCCTTGCCCCGTATTTTTCCGCTGCCTCCTTTGCTTGCTTCGCAATCATCCCGTAGAAGTCCTCAGGGCTCTGCCTTGTTTCAGCCTTCTTTTCCACGTCGCCTTTTAGGTTGGCTATGGTTTCGCATCCGTACTCCTTGGTTAAGGCAAGGATTGCCTCCTCCCTGTCGTGCACCACTATGAGCACAGCGCCCTTCTTTTGCCTGCTTGCCCTCTCAATTCTCTGGAGGTGGTGCCTGAGCCACTCCTTTTTCTCAATTGTCAAGACGCTTCCCTGCTCAACTGATATGCTCTGGTGGCTTCCTGCCGGCGCGAACTCCCTTTCCTCTGCAAGCGTGCCTGAAACCCTGAGCTCCCTGTCTTTTGGCTCGTAAACAGCCTTCTCAACCCCGACCCTTGCTGTGAAGACCTTCTTGGCGCTCTTGGCCCTGCTCCCCTCATCCCCCATCTTGATTTTTCTCTCTGCCTTGCCTGTGACAATGTCCCCCTGCTCAATGACGTGGCTCAGGTGCCAGAGGTCGTCCTGCGTTTCCACAAGCAGCTTCATCCTTCCGTGCCCGAGGTCTTTTTTCAGAATTCTCATTATTTTGCCTCTGCGTAGCTATTCACGGATAGGGCAGCTCCCCTGTGCCTGCTGAGCCCTCAATCTTCTTCTCCCCGTAGAGCAGGCGCAGAGTCCTCCTTGACAGACCCCAATCCTTCTTTTCCTCCTTCTCTATTCTATCTAGCAAGGCAATCTCCTCGTTTGCTTTGGCGATAAGCCCCTCTTTCTCAATCAATAACTTGTAAATTTTTCCTATGGGTTCGCTGAGGAGGGACTCGCTCTCACGCCCAATGCTTTCCTCGCTTTTTTCATGGTGAAGAACCAAGAGATACTTTTCCAGTTCCTTGTCAATATTTTTAAGCGCTTTCTTTTGGGTTTTGAGGATTTTCTTGTACTCGTGCATGCATTTGAGGATTTGTTCTCTCTCTTTCCATATCCTTTTCCCCTGCTTGGTTTCCTTCTTTTCCCTTCTTTCCTCTTTCTCTTCCTTATTCAGCACGAGCTCTCCTTTTTCGCTTGTGTCCTCCTCAGCCACCTTTTCCTCCTTGATTGTTGTATTAAGCATCTTCCTCAGGTTTTTTTTGGCTTTCAGGGCTTGTTTTGCAGCGAAGTGCGCCGCCCTCATCCAGACCTTGTACTCGTCAAACTGCTTTTCAAGCAGTCTCTCAACGATTCCGAGGTTGTTGTGGATTTCCCCCACGACGTTGTTTCTCTGCTGCAAGCTTCGGCTTTCCTGCCAAACGCTTATCAGGCTTCGCATCTTGAAGATGTGGCTTCTCTTCACGCCTGCGAGTTCTTTCGCTCCCTGAAGCTCGTGCATTTCGTAAGGAATTCTCCGCCTTTCCCTCCTCAGCTCCCTTATTGTTCTTGAGAAAAACTTTTTCTGCAACCTGTTGAGCTTCTCTTCCTTGTTGGCTATTGAGGCAAAGCGGTTTCTTTCTTCTGGCTTGCCGAATCCGAAAACATCATGGAATTTTCTTATGAGCCACACAAGCACTACAAGGACTATGACTGCGCTTATGTTTATCACAAGGCTGCTTACTTCCCCTAAAAACGAGCCCAGGTACACCATTGATTATTGCTTTTGGTTTTCTGTATAAATAATTATTGAAAATTCAGGGGCATGAGGCGCCGGATTTCAGAGGCGTGTTGTTGGAGAGTGGCTGCGAAATCACTCTTGGCAGAGCCCCCGGCCCCTGTGCTGGCCTAAAACGCAGCAAGCACGGAGATGCTCCGATGGCTTTTCTGATATGATAAACAGAAAATAAACAGAAAAACATATATACAACACCTTCCAGATTTGGGGTAATGCGCGGCTTTGTGAAAAGGAGGAGGAAGGCTCAGGGCTCTGCTGCTGCACTTGTAGCCATAATCGGGCTTGTGCTTGTGCTTTACATCCTCTTTCTGCCTCCTGCGGAAAGGGAGAGGCTTCTTGAGGGCTCCGGCTCTGCGGAAGGAGGAACTTCCTCAATAGTCGAGGGCAATTTGACTCTCCTTGAGGAGCACCCCGGCAGGCTTGACGTCCTACTGACTGACGAGATTGAGCACGACATACCCCCTGTTTATCTCTACACCAAAACGAGTTCCGAGGAGGTAAAGAGGGTTGCCTCGCTCTCTGCCAAGAACAGCGTGTTTGAGAAAAGAACAGCAAGCTTCAGCTTCTCGCTCAAAGATCCCTCAAAGGTCAAGTCGCTTCTCCTTGCATTCACGCCGAAAAAGGCAGAAGGAGACGCAACAATAACGCTTAACGGCAGGGTTGTGTTCTCAGGGAAGCTCTCCCCGGTGCAGGAGCCTATTGAGCTTCCCCTTGATTACATTGGAAGGGTTAACGAGATAGGGCTTTCTGTTTCAGGAGGGGGGTGGAAATTCTGGAAGGCGAACGAGGCCCTGCTTGAGAACATACGGGTTATTGGAAGCGTCACTGACACATCCAGGCAGGACAGCACGAACCTTTTCCTTGTCTCTGACACAGAAACGTTCAACCTTGACAAGGTCATTCTGCAGTTCAATCCCGAGTGCCTCGCCTCAGAGGCAGGAAGCCTCAGCGTTTTGCTCAACAAGCGCCTCGTGTTTTCCGGGGTGCCTGACTGCGGCACCATTAACAGGAGGGAGCTTCCGGCAGAGATTCTGAGAAAGGGGGAGAACACCCTCGAGTTCAGGGCAGAGGGGGGCAGCTACCTTGTTGACAACATCGTGGTCAAGACAAGGCTCAAGGAGATGAAGTACCCCCTTTACTTCTTTGACATCAACAGCAGCGTCTACGAGGAGGTTCGGAACGGCTCTCTCAGGGTTGTTTTCAGGCTTGAGTTCTTTGACGACAAGGAGCTTAAGCAGGGCACTCTGCTGGTTAACAACAGGGTGAGGGCCTTTTCAACAAGGGACGCAAACGTGAGCAGGGACATAAGCGGGCTCGTGGAGCTGGGAAGCAACGCCCTCAAGGTCGTTCCGGATAACTCAGCGCTTGACGTGATTTCGTTGAAGGTTGTTCTTGAGGAGGATTAGGGGGCGTTCTGGCTGGTTTTGCGCGAGCTTTTTTTCAGCGAAACATTATTTTCAATATTGAAATAAATCGGTTGCCTTCTCCCCTGCTTCCAGAGCCCCCTGTTCCCGGCCCTTGTTTAGAAACCTTTAAATAATAACAATAGTATGGGAAAGCGTATAGTAGTCTATGGACTATCAAAGAGGCTAAAAGAGGCTAAGAATGGCAGAAAACAGCCAACCCCCCAGCAGCAACGAGCAGGGCAATACAAAGGGAGCTCCTCAGGCTAATAGTGGAAATGAAGAAAAGTTTTCTTTTCCTGATTACGAACTCCGGCGAAACCTTTCAAGGGACTCTGAAAACCGAGCTCTTCTGAAAAGGCTTCTTGAAGGAGATACGACCATGGAAGAAAAGCAGGTGGAGGCAGCAGTAAAGTTTTACGAGGAACTCAGAGAACATATGGAGACTGAATTAAATAAGTACGGACTTGATGAGCAGAAAAGGAAGGAAATTCTTGATGAGGAACTCAGGGACGAGAAGTTGCTTGGAGAAATTGAGAAGACGGAGAAACAAAGACTGGCTAAAGGGCTTGGTTCTGGAGGAAGAGACATATCCAGTGCTGATAAAGAAAAAGACAGGAAAGAATCTCTTGAGGAGGAGATGGAAAAGGACTTCAGGGAAAGGGAGAAGGAGCAGGAAACGGAGCGGGAAGAGCAGAAAGAGGAGTCAAGGAGGGAGGAGCGGCGCTTCGGCGAGATGTTCAAAAACGTATCAGGGAACATGAAAAGCGCCTTCTCAAACCTCGGCAAGTTTGCGGGGAAAAAAACCGCTTCAGGCATTGGAAAGGGAACCAAGGTAGTTCTGAAAACAGGAGCTGTTGTGGGCGGGAGGGTGGCTGGAGGGGCTGCCCAGCTGGGAAAGCAGGCGGCTTCTGCTGGCGCAGAAAAAACAAAGACTGGCATACAGAAGATACTTCCTGCTGACGAGTACGACATAGCAGTCCTCGTGGCGTGGCTAATTCACTTTGTTGATGGCTGGATTTTCGGCTGGGACTACGGAAACAAAAGCCTCCAGTTCCTCCACTTCGGATTCATTCTGTGGTTCTGGGTTATCATAAGAAGGAACGACCAGCTTCACGGCAACGCAGGAAGCGTTATCGCCCCTATTCTCCTTGGAATAGCGGTTCTCAACGGCAACGATCTCATGTCCTGGACGATATTCGTGGTTGTCACCATATTTTTTGAGCTTGTCTCAGAGAAGCCCAACGACCTCAGCCTGCTCCTCTTCTTTGCCGCAGTGCTCTGGCTGGACCTCTTCGCCCTCCCTCTTTTGTTCAAGTACGTAATACCCCTAAGCCTGATAAAGGCCTCTTCCTCCTCTCCCTTGTTCATAATAAAGCTCCTCACAAACAGGGTGCTCTTCCCTGTTCTGGCATTGTTCACCATGTTTTACGCCTACACCCGGAAGAAGTCGGGCTTCACCGGCTTCGTTGTCATGCTCTTCATCCTTTTCTGGATAATGGCGGCTGTCCCTGACATAAGGGGGAACTTTCAGGCAAGCAAGATAGTTACTCCTGAACAAAAAGAGCAGGCAATGGAGATATGGAAGCAGGCCCTCACAACAAGCGGCGAAATAGCTCCAAGGCCCAGAAAGTGGTTTGACTGCTTCATGGCGTCAATCCAGGCATGGACCAATCCCGAGCTCTACGCAGGCGCGTCGCGGGGAGACTTTTCCTATGACAAGTGCATGGCAGGAATGCCCCTTGAACCGGGAAGGGTTGTGGGGGAAAAGAGGCCCTACATGGACCGCGTCTGGGTGTGGGACGGCAAGAGGTGGAAGGAGGGCGAGCTTGAGCTTGAGAAGGCCATACAGGGCTCAACCCTGAAGGACGCAGAGCCGTTCAAGCTGTCCTTCTCAAAAATAGAGCCCTCAATCACAGACCCCCTCAGCACAGAAAAGGAGTACTCGACAACCCTCTCGTTTTCTGTTCCTGAGGCAGAATACCTGCAATCCACGCTGGGCCTGGAGGCAAGCTGCAAAGTAATCTCAGAAGGGGTTCCCATCCCGGGCAAGATATACAGCAGCACATTCACAGAATCAGGCCAGCAGGAAACAGCCGCAGAGCTTCTCGTCATAGACGACCTTCTGGGCTCAGTCCCCTCCAAGTCCCTCACCTTGAGGTGCATGTTCCCGGAGTACGAGCTCTCCGGCAAAGACAACAACATAGAGTTCAAGGTCACGCTGAAGGGGGCGAGGTTCCGCTCAGTGTATCGCACCCTCATGACAAGGGAAAAAGTCCTTGAGACATGGATAAAGAACTACGCCAAGAGCCAGCCAGCCGACCCAAGCGACCTCTTCTCGTGGTTCCGAGGGCTCTACATTGACCAGGTCAACAGGGACCCGGCGGTTTTTGACAAGCAGTGGCCCAGCAGAAGGGTTGAGCCCTACTACCCTCCGAGCGGCATATCCTTCGCCCTTGAGCCAGTGACATTCCAGAGCCGCCCCATAATCGGGCTGCCAGAAAAGGACATGACCGTAACATTCCAGGCAGGGCTTTCCTCAAAAAAAGACGAGTCGCTTTGGAAGGGAATAAACCTTGACAACGACGTTTTGATAACCTTCAATGAGCTCTCCCTCATAGTTCCCAAGGGAATGAAGCCCGCAAGAAACTGCAGGTTCTCAGAGTGCTCTGACATAAAAGGAAAAAACCTCCAGAAGTGCAGCTACGACTCCCCGGAGTTAGTGAGCTGGGACTCCCTGAAGTCTGCGGAGAAGCTCCTTTGCGACTTCACAATTCCTGCAGACAGCGTGGACACCCTGCTTGAGTTTGACCCAAGAAGCCCCTCAGTCAAGCCAGTGGCATTTGAGTTCCTGGTGGTTGCAGACGTCTCATTCGCAAAAAAGGCCCCGATAAAAACAACATCCGAGTCCAAAACAAAGCAGTTGCTCCCTGCCCTTCCGTTCCCATCATTCTCCTCGCCGGAAGATGCCCAAGCCAGCATCATTGACTCTCTTGAGAGGGGCGACCTAGGGGTAAACGTCCTTCTCAGCGAGGGGACAGATGTTTACTCCCCTGTTGACGGCCTAATCCTCAGGACAGGGTGCGACAGCCACGGCAACGTTGTCTACATAAAGGACACAAAAACCAAACTGACGCATGTCTTCGGCCATCTCAGGGCAGTTGCCTCAAACACCCAAGGAGAGAAGCTCAAGAAAGGGGACGCTGTGAAGGCAGGGGACAAGATAGGGGAGGTCGGGGCAACAGGGAGGCCTCTGCGCGGAAACCTTGACGCCTGCTTCTCAGGCGAAAAGTGCTACAACAACGAGGACAGGTGCGAGGAGAACTGCTACAAGCTCTGCGTTGAGAGGGCAGAGGACGGCACAAACCAGACGCTTTACAACATATTCCGCTTAAATGGCTACTCCAGCTACGCCCAGTCTGCTTGCGTTGAGAGGCACTGCGGCATTCCGGGTCAGGCAGAGCCCAGGAGGGTAGGCGCTGTTGAGCCCGCGCTTTACTACGTTGTCTTGACACCTGAGGGAAGAGCCCTCAACCCCAGGGACTCCCTGATAAACACAATGAGGTACTCAAGATGAGGCCGAAAAACCTTGCAGTGGTTGCAGCTCTTGCGATTGTGTTGCTCATGGCTGGCTGCGGGGCGCTTCCCGGCAGAGGCCCCTCCAGCATAGACGTCGCTCCCAAGGACGTGTGCACATCCAACAAGGGCATGCAGGTCTTTTTTGAGAAGGGAGCCCCTCCGCGGGAAGTGAACCTCAACGAGGAATTTTACGTGTCCCTCAAGGTTGAGAACAACGGCTGCAGCGACACAGAGAACGCAGTCCTATTCATAACAGGCTTTGACACCAACAAGCTCCAGCTCACCCAAACATCATTTGACGGCATCTCCCTCAAAGGAATCTCCCCGACCAGCCCCTACGGCGAGTTTCAGAGCTACGTCACTCAGGCATTCGCCATAGGCGTTGACCCGGCAAAAGAGGTTGATGAGACAGTGCTGAACGCTGTTCTGTGCTACGACTACACCACAACAGCGCAGGGCGAGATGTGCATAGCGCCTCCGCAGGAATCAAGAACCCTTGAAGGCGTGTGCACCCCGGGCGCAGTGGACATTGACCCGAGCCAGGGCGGCCCGGTTGTTGTTTCAGGAGTCAAGTACAGGACGATAGACAGCTCCCAGGGCAGAAAGATTCAGATGAGCATATACGTTGCGAACAGGGGCGAGGGCAAGGTAATCCCCCCCGGCTCTGAAACCTGCTTCGGCGAGCCGGTCGTTGTGCTTGAGGACGTGACTTTCGGCTCCTACAGCACAAGCACCAGCGGCGCAAGCAGTGTCAAGTGCTTCCCCTCCGCCATAACCCTCTCAGAGAACTCAAACAACATGTTCAGGTGCCTTGCAGAGATAACGGATTCAGGGCCTGCCTTCACAACCCCCCTCTCCATAACCCTGAGGTACGGCTACGTTGAGGCAAGAAGCATGAGCGTAGCAATAAGGAACCCTGAGCCTCTTGTTGAGGATACTGCGCAGACAGCAGACAGCTCGTCACTGTCCTAAGGCACGACAATAGAAAATATTATATATGTAGCAATAGAAATCACTTGGAAAAGAGAAGAGGATTCAAATGAATGCCAAAAGAGCAAGCGCGGCAATGCTCCTATTCCTTGTTGTGCTCTTCCTTTCAGGCTGCGTTGGGAGGGGAGGCAGGAACGACGATGTTACTTCCATAAGCACAGACTTTCACACAGGCACCCAAGGGGTTTATATGAGGTTCATGCCAAAGGCCCCTCCCCAGGTTATATACGACGCTCCCGCAGTGGTTGACAACGAGATAGTGGTTGTGGCAGAGCTCCACAACAGGGGGGCTGTTGACACAGACGTGAACCTCTTTCTGGGCGGGTTTGACGCATCCATAATAGACCTTCCTGTTGACTACGGGGAGCCCATACGCCTTATAGGGCGGAGCATCTACAACAGCGAGGGAGAGATAAAGGTTGTGCAGTTCCCCTCGCCGAGGAACCCCAACAGGGGAGGGATACGCCTTCCGGACACCACGGACAGGTACCAGCCAAAGCTCCAGCTCACTGCCTGCTATGAGTACTGGACAGAGGCAAGCCCCATAGTGTGCGTGAGCCCTGACCCTTACAGGATAACATCCGAGCAGACGTGCAGGCCCGGAAACGTGAGGGGCACGTTCGGCGGCCAGGGGGCTCCTGTGGCGATATCAGGAGTCAAGGCAGAGGTCATACCCGGAGAGGTGATATTCAAGATAGGAATAACAAATGCAGGCAGAGGAAGGGTGGTTGACTGGCAGCAGGCAAGGAGGGGGGGCAGGTGCCCGTTTCAGCTTGAGTACCTTGACCTCAACATTATAGACTATGAAGTAACTTTTCAAGGCGTAACAATCACTTCAGACAGGTTCGCTTCCAGTTCAAGCGAGTCAAGCCAGAACTGCCAGCCTTCAGTGATAAAGCTCTCAAACGGAAGGGCAACCCTTTACTGCAGGTTCCCTGTCACCTCAGCCCAGCTCTCCACTTACGAGACCCCTGTGCAGATAAACCTCCACTACGGCTACATGGATTCTATAACAAGGACTCTTGACATCCGCAGAATAGCATAGCAGCATGGGCAATCTGAAAATGCGTCTTGAAAAAAGAGGGCAGCTCTCTGTTTTCGCGATTCTAGCTCTTTTAATACTTGTTTCAGCGTTTGTCCTCATAGTTCTGTGGAAGCAGGGCCTCATATTCAGCCCGGAGAGGACAGTGCCGAAGGAAGCGGTCCCCCTGAAGAGGTACGTGGAAACATGCTTGTCCGACCTTGCGAAGCAAGCTGTTTTCCTGCTTGAGTCCCAGGCAGGCTACCTTGACCTTGCAACAGAGCTTCCGGACACAATCTACGACCCCGGCTCAGTGATAGAGGGGCCGCCGCGCGTTCCGCTGTGGTACTACAAGTCCCAGAGCAGGATGCCCTCCAAGAGGGATATGGAGCTCCGCATAAAGAAGTACGTGGATGAGAACATTGAGCCCTGCCTCGGAGGGCTTGACGAGTTCAGGAAGCAGTTCCAGATACTTGAGCTCTCCCGTCCCTCCTCGGACGCAGTCATAAACGACGAGTCTGTCTCAGTGTCCCTTGACTTCCCCCTCAAGATAAGGTCGTCTTCCAAGAAAAAGACAGAGAGCCTCTCGGAATTCAAGAGCGATGTGAAAACAAGCCTCGGAAAGCTCTTTGAGCTTGCCCGGTCAATAATGAGGGCAGAGAACAGGGACTCCTTTCTTGAGAACCTCACAATAGAGATGATAGCTGTCTCGGACTACCTTCCCTACGAGGGCTTTGAGGTCTCGTGCAAGCCCAAGGCGTGGCTCATGAGCGACATAAGGGACTACGCGAAGAAGCTTGTCTCAACAAACATCCAGTTCCTCCAGTTTGAGAACACCAACTACAGGCCGAGCGGCTACCAGTACTATGACAGGCTTTACAGGATAAAAGTCACTGACCAGGACTTCACCGACGTTTCTGTGAGAGCGACCTACGACCCCTCTTGGCCCTTCAAGATTGACGTGAGGCCGAGGAAGGGAAACAAGGTCAGGCCCATACACCTCAAGCCCCCTGCCTCGCAGGGGCCTCTTTCCCTGATTGTTTCCTCAGTGACCGGAGTGTGCATGAACATCTACCACCACTTCTACAACGTAAACTACCCCCTTCTCTTTGAGCTGAGGGACAAGGAAAGCCCTGACGAGGTTTTCCTCTTTGCCACCCCTGTGATTGTCACGAGGAACAGGCCTGACCGCACTCAGTCAGTCATTCCCCTTGAGTCCTCGGTGGACGAGGAGGGGAGCAGGGCGTACTGCTCAAACACGACCCTCTCAACAGACTTCGTTGTTGACCCTGTCACAGGAAAAATAATTCCCTACGAGAACTCCCTGTACGAGAAGGACTTCGTGCCGATGAGCGTTGAGGTAAGGGACCCATACACAGGGGAGGCCATTT